>NZ_JAWGSV010000001.1:0-45382 GCF_032552055.1 Clostridium sp.
ATTCTATTTTAACAAAAGGAGGTTTTATTTACATACTGACCGCTAAAGCTATTCGGAACACACTTGCATAGCAAGTGGTTTTCAATAAGACAATAAAAAAGGAGTTAACAACAATCAATTTGCTTAACTCCTTTATTTTTTATTTTATTTTAATATATTCACTAAAAACTGTAATTTTACACCCTTAAAGAGCCACGGAATCCCCTTGCAGAATAATATGATTCCGCTCCATTATGATATACAAAAACAGTATCATAACGACGATCACAGAAGATAGCTCCGCCTTTCTTCCTAATATTGTCTGGTGTTTTAACCCAACTAGATGTTTTGACATCAAAGCTTCCTAGTTTCTGTAATTCTCTATACTCCTCTTCCGTTAAGACCTTAATCCCTATATCTAAAGCCATATCAATAACACTATTTTGTGGCTTATTTTGTTTTCTTGATTCTAGTGCTTCACGGTCATAACAAATACTTCTTCTCCCTTTAGGACTCTCTGCTGAACAGTCATAAAAAACATATTCCCCAGTTTCTTCATCATAACCAATTATATCTGGTTCACCACCAGTTCTCTCCATTTCATAAAGTGACCATAGTTTTTCAGTATTAGCTTCTAATTTTTCTTGTACCTCATCCCATTCAATCCCTTTATGACGATTCATGTTCTTTTCAAAACGTTCTTTTAAAATTTCTAATATATCTTTATATTCTTCAGATGACAGCATTCTTTTATCATCACTCATACCAAAACCTCCTCATACAATATATTTATAACTCAATCCCATCAATGTATAAACATACACTGAATTCCTATTTATAAAATATTTGTAAGTAATTGTATCAGATACCTCTTATTTAGTCAACCATTACCAGATATACTAATAAACTTTTACTATTATAATTGCATTCATTGTAGAGTTAAAAATTATAAATCAAAAAAGAGCTAAGCAATTACATTGCTTAACTCTTCTATTTATTTTAGGTTAATTTAATTCTTTTGTACTCTCCCACTAAAGTCTGACTTTCCCTCCCCACCTCCACTCCACTAATACTCTCATTCTTAAAAAATTCCTAATAAAGTTTGACTGCGAAAAACTCATAAAAATGGTGGTATTTAATAACGCTTTCTTAGTCAAACTTTAATCGGATTCTTATTAAAGTTTGACTTTTTAGAAAGCGTTAGATTTAAAGGAATACTAAAAAAGAGCCAAGCAATTATCTTGCTGGACTCTTCTATTTATCTTACTTTATCTATATTTTCTTTTATCTATTTTCCATCTGATACTTTCCTTAACTCTGTTTAACTTTGACTTCATCAAAGTTAAACTATCTTCGGAATAGTCAATGTTTAGTCGGAATAGTTAAAGTTTAATTGGAGACTACATCTTTTTTATTAGTTTTACTACACCTTCTAGATGTGGTGTGTTAGGGAACATATCCTTAACGCAGCTTTCTACTACCTCATAACCTGAGTCTAGTAATACTTTTAAGTTATCTACTAGAGTCTTTGGATTACATGATACGTAAATTATTTCCTTGGCATTAAATTTAATTACATATTCTAATGCCTTTGGATGTACTCCACTTCTTGGTGGGTCTAGGATAATTACATCTGGTTTATCCTTAACTGTTTTTATTATTTCTGCTACATCTCCAGCTAGGAATTCACAGTTATTTAAGTTGTTAAGTTTAGCATTTTCTTTTGCTGCTTCAACAGCTTCTTCTATAAGTTCTATTCCAACTACCTTTTTAGCATTAGCAGCTGTTATTTGACCTATAGTTCCTGTTCCACAATAAAGGTCAAATACTACCTTATCCTTTGATTCACCTATATAATCTCTAACTATACTATAAAGGCTTTCTGCTCCTTTAGTATTAGTTTGGAAAAATGAAAAAGGAGATATTTTAAATTTAAGTCCTAAAAGTTCTTCAGTTATATAATCTTTTCCATATAATAAATTTACTTTTTCAGGTACTACTGCATCTGAAAAAGAGTTGTTTTCAGTATGTAATATAGATACTAAACTTCCTTTATAATTTTGAGCTTTTAGTACTTCAACATATTCTGATAAGTCAAAATCAATTTGAGTTGTAGTTACTAAATTAACCATTAACTCTCCAGTATTGATAGCTTTTCTTATTACTAAGTGTCTTAAGTAACCTTCTCTTTTCATAACTCTGTAATAAGGTAAATTCTTATCTCTAAAATAATCTACAGTAGCTTTAATTAAAGTTCTAAAATCTTCATCTACTATTAAACATCCATCTACTGTTACTATACCAAAGGATTTCCCCTTCATATGCATACCTAATGTAAGTTCTCCACCTTTTTCAAAATCTCCAAAGGTAAACTCCATTTTATTTCTATATTCCCATTGTTCCTTACTTCCAATTATACCTTTATAATTATCAATAGGTAGGTTTGCATCAATAAATAGATTTTTAAACTCTTCACTTAATAAATCTAATTGTTTTTCATAAGTCAGATTTTGAGAAGTACAACCTCCACATACGCCAAAATGCTTACATGGAGCTTCTATTTCATAACTTGCTTTTTCATCTATAGACATTAATTTTAGTTCAGCATAAGCTTCTCTTTTTTTCTTTACTCTCCCAGTAACAACTTGACCTGGAAAAGCACCCTTTACATATATCTTCTTATTTTCTAAGCTACCCACTCCCATTGAAGGGAATTCTGTTTTATCTATTTTAACTTGTACAGTACTTCCTTTTCTCATCTTTACTCCTAAAAATTTATTTTAAAATTGTTTTCTTACCTATAGTTTTCTTAAGTTTAGTTGAAGAACAAATTGCTTCGTAAACTATATTTACTAACACATAAATTATAAAGAATATTGGTTGTCTTTCTGCAACATAAAAACCTAATATTCTTAAAGCAAAATCAAATACTACTAATAATAAAAGTGATATTGCTATTACAATAATTTGATCTATTGCTGAAGCTAATGCTCTCTTTATAAATTTCATTATCTTGCTATCATTTTCTTCTGTATCTCCCTCCACTAATGAGGAATCTCCCATTAATATTTCTTCACTTGAAGATATAACATCTTCCTCTAATATTTCTTCAACAGTTTCTTTAGTATCAATTGCAACTTCCTTTATTACTTCTTCATTATTATTTTCCAAAATCCGCATCCTCCTAATTAATCAAATTACTATTTAAACTGATAAACTTTTGAATCTATCTTATATAATAAAAAGTCATCTTTAATTGTTATTGTTTCTACTAATCCATTTAAATTAGTTTCTATAGTTTGATCTTGCTTACCATTTTTAACTATATCTATAATTGAATTATTTAATTCAGTATAGTCTCTCTCTGTATCATTAGTCATAGCTTCTGAGAAGGCAGACATAGAAGTTTCTTTAAAATCAAACTTCTCCTCATTTTTTATTTGATCTAAATCTAATTTAAATCCAATCTTTAAACCTAAGCTTCCCTTTGCCATATTAGAACCATAAAGCTTATATCCATAATACATACTTTCCATTCTATTTGGCTCTGGATTTAAATTATCAAAATAAATATACTTCTCATTAACACTTTCATTATTCTCATCTTTAATTTTTTCTTCTCTTTTGTACTCTATCCCATAAAAATTAGAAGCTTCTTCTATCCTAGTAGCTATTTCATCATTTAAAGCATTAACTTCATCTAGTGAATAGTCTTTAGCCCATTCACCTTCTCCAATAAATGTTTTCTCTTCTTGTACTGAGGACTTTTCAACTTTTGTATCTTCCTTATTTCCATCTGAGGAAGGACTACATGATGCTAATAAAAAAACCATTGACGTACTCATTATTGCTAAAAATATCTTTTTTATCATAAAAATCCTCCTATGATTTTAAAATTTATTATTATTCTTTCCTAAAGTCACCTTATTATAACACTAACACCATTACTTTTAAAGTCTTTGACACCTCTTTGACACTTAACTGTCATATTAAAGACATCTTTTACATATATGTAATATTTAATTTTAAATCAATAAAAAAAGCCCTAAAAGAGCTATTTATTAAAATATTTAATTTTTATGGCTACTTAGGAGCCTAATAAAAAGCTCCACAAGTAACCTCTACTTGTTGTCTACTTTACTACTTGGGCTACTATTATAGCAATACCTATTAATGCCCCTGCTAAGAATACAGCAACTGCCATATTACCTTTTTCAAGCTCTTTGTTAAAATCAGCAGGTATTATTGCATCAAAAACTTTATAGCCAACTACTAATATTAAGATTCCAAAGGCACCAAATAGCAAACTTAGCCCTAAGTTTAAAAGTGTATTTAAAAACATTTCCAAAACCCATTCCCCCTATATGTTATACTTTATTTAATTTTACCATAAACAGTATATTTGCAATATAAATTATTTGTAACTTTATTATATTCCTACTTGATCCTTTATCTTCTCAAAGGTTTTACTTCCAATTCCATCTATATTCTTCAATTCTTCTATACTCTTAAAACCACCGTTCTTATCCCTATAGTCTATTATACTTTGAGCTTTAACATCTCCTACCCCTGTAATTTTCTTCAGTTCTTCTAGTGGAGCTGTATTAATATTTATTACACTACTATTATTTATAGTACTGGAGTTTTGATTTATTATATTTCCTGATGCTATATCACTTTTATTAGGTATAACTATAAGCTGATTTCCCCTAAGCTTTTCTGCTCTATTTATACCATCTGTATTAGCTTCATCAGTTAACCCTCCAGCTAAGTTAATTAAATCCCTTATTATACTTCCATCTTCAATTTCATATACATCTGGATTTTTTACCTCCCCTTTTATTTCAACTATAATTAAACTTTTCTTCTGATTTTCTGTGTCCACATTTGAGCTAGAAACATTAACACTACTGTTTACAGCTTCATTTTCGCTTTCAGATTCAACGTATATATTATTCATATACTCATCCTTAAATACCTTGGACTTATTTTTATAATATAAAAATAATGAAGATGATAAAAATACTACTCCTAATACAAATATAGCTATAATTCTGGCATTTAATCTCTTTTTTATCTCCTCTTTTATTTGCTCTAACATAGAAACCTCCAAAATAACACTTTTTTATAATTATTACCTAATTTTTAACTTTTTAATTATTTTTTAATTAAATATTTCTAAAATATAGAATCATTCTGATATTTCTGTTAAAATAACTTTGTCTATAATAAGTTTAATGTGGGAGAAATTTGTATGAAAAAGTTTATTAAGAATTTGCTTCTATCCACTTTTTTATTTAGTAGTATATTTTCTACTATAAATACTATAGAAGCTAAAGCGACTGATTTACCTCCAGTTTATTCTGAAGGTGCAATATTAATGGATGGAAAAACTGGTAAGGTATTATTTTCTAAAAATGAGCATACTCAGTTTGAGCCTGCATCTACAACTAAGGTAATGACAGCGCTAATAGTCCTTGAACATACTAATTTAAAAGATAAGGTAACAATAGGAGAAAACCCACCACTTGTAGATGGATCTGCTATTGGTATTAGAGAAGGGGAAGTCTATACAGTAGAGGAGCTTATGCTAGGTTTATTACTTGAATCAGGAAATGACTGCGCTGAGGCCCTAGCTGAATACGTTGCAGGGTCAAATAAAGACTTTGCTAAATTAATGAATGCAAAAGCAAAAGAATTAGGTGCTTTAAATACTACATTTAAAAATCCAAGTGGATTACATGAGGATGGTCATTTAACTACAGCTTATGATTTGGCTCTTATAATGAAAGAGGCTGCTCATAATGAAGATTTTGTAAGAATAGCTCAAACAGAATCTTATAAATATGTAAATCAACCATTTTCTGATGGTAGTGAAAAATGGGCAACTAATAGAAATCAACTATTTAATGAGTATAGTCCTTATTTTTATGATAACGCTTATTGCGGTAAAAATGGATACACTCCAGAAGCTAACCACTCTTACACTGCAGCTGCAACAAAGGGTGATGACATGCTAATAGCAGCATTTTTAGATGCTACAGATAAGGATAACTTCTATACTAATGTAGGCCCATTCTTTAATTACGGATTTGATAACTTTGAAACTTTAAAGCTAATAAATTCAGGAGATATCCTATATACATATAAAATTAACGATGATGTATATATACCCCTAATTGCTAAGAGTGATTTTTATTATACAAAGGCTAAAACAGAACCAGCCCCTACTTTATCCTTAGATTACGAGAAAACTGATATAAGTAAAAAAAATATCAAAACTGGCGATATTATATATAAAGCTAAGGTTAATGTAAATGGTGAAACTGTTTCTAGTATGGATTTACTAAGTGCTGTAGATAGAGAATATAGTACTGCAGATAGAATTAAAGATGCTTTTCATGACTTTCTTGAAAGTCCTCTGAATATTATGCTGGCTATATTAGGAGTAGTAATACTATACATAATTATTAGAATGTTTATAATATCTAAAAGAAGAAAAAATCTTAAAAGAAAAAAAGACAAACTATTCAGCAGATAAATAAAAAGGGTTGCCAAGCAACCCTTTTTTTCAATTAACAATTTACAATTAATAGTTAACAATTTAGGATGTAATTCCTCGGGAATTACCAAAAATATATTTTTTCAAAAACTCCTATGGGAGTTTTGTCCTCAATTCTTCATTCTTCATTTTTAATTTTTCATTAATAAATTCTACATTATCCATTATTCATTTCTTAATTATTTCATTTTTTAATTACTTCATTCTTTCATTACTCCATCCTAATTTTTTCAATTAGAACTCTTATGTCTTCTGGTAAATCAGCTCTTAAGCTTAATTCCTTCTTAGTTCTAGGTGATTTAAAATCTAGTCCATATGCATGAAGTGCTTGCCTTTTAATAATTTCTGAATCTTCTTCAAAACCATATAAGGTATCACCCCAAATTGGATGCCCTTGAGAACTTAAGTGAACTCTAATTTGATGAGTTCTACCAGTTTCTAGTAAACATTCAACTAAATCAGAATCTTTAAATCTTTCAACTACCTTATAGTGAGTAATACTTCTTTGCCCTCTTTCATCTATTACCCTTCTAATAGTTCCTTCTTCTTCTGGTCTATATATAGGTAAATCTATTGTTCCCTCAGTATCCTTCATATGTCCATGAACTACTGCAAGATATCTTTTCTCAATTTTATTTTCACTCATATCCTTAGAAAGCTCCATATGAGCATATTGATTTTTACCTATTATTATAAGTCCTGAAGTATCCATATCTAATCTACTTACAAGCCTAACTATACATTTTTGATTACTTTCTTTGAAATAATACATTAATGCATTAGCTAAAGTTCCACTTTGGTGCCTCTTTGTTGGATGAACTACCATATTAGGACTTTTATTTACAACTATAATATCCTCATCTTCATAAACTATATCTATAGGAATATTTTCAGGATCAATATTTTGACTTTCTTCCTTCATTAAGTCTATTAAAATATTTTCTTCTCCCTTTAATATGTAATTCATTTTAACTGCCTTATTATTAACATAAATTCTTTTGTCTATAGATGCACTTCTTATTAATCTAGAAGATAACCCAAGATCTTCTTTTAAATATTCTCTTATTTTTCTACCTTCATATTCCTTTGGAACTACCTTTTTAATATGACTCATCTGTACTCCACCTTTTCCTGACAATTAACAGTTAGCAATTAATAATTAACAATTACGGATGTAATTTCTTCCAAATTACTTTGTTTTTATACTTTTTCTATTTAATAATTATTAATTTACAATTGTGCGACAGCACCTTATAACTCTTGATTAGAAAAGGTAAAATAAGCTTAGTTAATCTTAATGCATTAAAATTAACTAAGCTTAACCTTCACCTTAACCTTTAATTAAATAAATTGTAATCTTCACCTAATAGTATTACTATATCGTAATCCTTATATTCAGATTTACTTATCTTCTCAATTTTTTCTATGTCTATATCTGACTTTAATAAATCCTTTAAGTCTTTATTGTTAGTTTGAATAACACTCTTATTTACAGCTTCAGTAGTATTTCCAACTTCAACATTTTCATATCCTCTTGCTAAGAGCTTATCTCTTGCAGTTGAAGCTAATCCAGATATATTAGTTCCATTTAAAACTATTACTTTAAGATCTTCTCTATTTATAGTAGTTATATTACTTGCACTTGATGGATCATTTGAGCTTAATGAATTTATTAAGTCCCTATTATACTCTTTATCTGCAACTAAAAATGATTCCCCGTATATATATTGAGGTTCTCCTTGAAGAGTTGTCATTATTATATCACTAGATTTTAGTCTCATTATTTTCATTCCAAGTGAAACTAATTCCTTAGCTGGCATATTTGTTTCAACATTTTCACTTATAGCTTTTAATATCTTTGGAGCTTTAAATACTATAGATGGACTCATTACCTTATCTAATAATTTACTTATAAATAATTGTTGGTTCTTAATTCTATCTAAATCTCCATTAGCCAATCCTGTTCCATCATTATTCTGTCTCCATCTGAAGAACTCTTCAGCTTTTTTACCATCTAAAAGTACTGTTTCTCCAGCCTTAAAGTTAATATGAAGATCTTGAGCATCATCATCATAAAACATATCTTGCTCAATAGTCATTTCTACCCCACCAATAGCATCAACTACACTTCTAAAAGCGTTATAGTCAATTTCAACTATATAGTTTATATCAATATCTAAAAGCGACTCAACATGTGTTATAATTTCTTCTTCACCACCTAATACATAGGCAGAATTTATCTTCCAATATTTTTTATATTCACCAGTATCTAAATAAGCATCTACTTCAATTAAAGTATCTCTAGGTATAGATACTATATGAGATTTTTTAGTATTAGGGTTATAATTAAAAACCATTATAGTATCGCTTCTTCTAATCCCCTTATTACCTTCAATATCAGCATCTCCTATATCCATTCCTAAAACCAATACATTAATAGAATCATTTTTAGATGCTGGTGGTATTCCAGTTCCTAAATTATTAGTTTTAAGACCAGATATAAAACTATATGCATAAAATAATCCGCCAAAAATTAAAGCTATAAAAATTGTAATAATTGAAACTACAATTCTTTTTCTTCTTCTTTTCTTTTTTCTAGCTTCTATTGCTCTTCTTCTTTTTATCTGTTCTTCCCTAGTAAGTCTTCTTCTCCCCCTGTTGTCATTAACTTCCCTACTACTACCCATCCTCTTATTCCTTTCTGATTTTATTCCTTTAGTAATAAGTAATTTCTTGCTTTTATACTATTTATATCAATAGGAATTCCTTTATTTAATAAGTACTTAATAGTGTGAGTTAAGCCTTGAAGAACTCCATTATCTAAGTCTTTAAAGGCCTCTCGTCTTAGTAAGTCTACACCAGGAAAATTTCTGTTTGGCTCAATCATATCAGCAATATAAATTATTTTATCTAGCTTACTCATATTTTCTTTCCCTGTTGTATGCCATCTCATAGCACTTAATATTTCTTCATCTTCTATTCCAAATACTTCTTTAGCTACAATTGGCGATACTATACTGTGCCATAACTCTTGATTTGCTTCTTCATCATAAGTTAAATTTATATTATTTTTCTTTATTATATCTTGTAGTTCATATATAGTCCTATTTTTGGCTATATCATGAGAAAGTGCAGCAATTTCTGCCTTTTTTTCATCTACCCCATATGCTCTTGCAAGTCTAATAGCTGTATCTACTACACCAAGAGTATGGATATACCTATTTTCAATTAAGTTATCTTTAAGGTAGATTTTCATTTCTTCAATACTAAGCATAGTTCTCTCCTTAAATATTACTTTTTTAATTTTTCATTACCTTATTACAATAATTATATAAATTATTTGTAATAATATACTCTAAAACTTCCCTAGGCATAAAAAAGTCAATTCTTTTGCCTTCTTTAATTCTATTTCTAATAATAGATGAGGAAATTTCTAAATATATTATATCTAAAAAAGTAATATTTGTGTTAAACTTTTGCTGGATTTTCTCTTTTTGAATTCTTAAATTTTTCTTACTGTAACCTGCTCTATTGAAAACTACAAAATTACAAAGCTTGAATATTTTCTCAGGATACTTCCATTTTTCAATATCCATAAGACAATCAGCTCCTGTAATAAAATATAATTCATTATCATCGTTCTTGAAATATTCTAAGGTTTCAAAAGTATAACTTAAGCCTTTTTTTTCAATTTCATAATCACTTATTTCAAAATCCTCATAATTTTTTATAGCTTCATATACCATATTATACCTTAAGGAAGCCTCTAATATCTCCATATCCTTCTTATGGGGTGGGCTTCCTGTTGGTATAAATATTATCTTATCTAAATTTAATTGGCACTTAGCTTCATAAGCTATATATAGATGAGCTAAGTGAATAGGATTAAAGGTTCCTCCTATTATTCCAATCTTCATTTTAATCTACCTTGGTAATTCTATCTTAGGCTTTTTTGAGGATTTCTTGTATAAAACTATTTTACTTCCTATAGCTTGAATTCCTTCACAACCTATCTTTTCACAGATAGAATTAGAAGCTTCTCTAGCCATTAATCCACTATTTTCTAGAACCTTAACCTTAATTAATTCTCTAGCTTCTAACGCTTCTTCTAATTGTTTTAAAAAGGCTTCTTCTTCTACACCGTTTTTACCTATTTGAAATATTGGATCCATATTATTTGCAAGGCTTCTTAAATATGCTCTTTGTTTTCCTGTTATCATCTTACTTCCTCCTAAAAATTATAAAATATACTCAAATTCAAAATCATTAAGTCTTACTACATCTCCATCTTCGATGCCCATTTCTCTAAGTTCATCAAATATACCCTTGTTTCTTAAAACTTTATGGAAGTATTTTAATGAATGCGCATCATGAATATTTACAGCATTAAGTAATCTATCAACAAAAGAACCTTCAATTACATAAACCTTATTATCATCTTCTCCGTCCTCAACATTGATTTCGTAAGTAAATCTCTTTTCTTCTGGTATAAATCTTTCTTCATCGCTTATTTCTAAATCCTTAATTGGAATTTCAGTAAGCATTCTACCAGCTTCCTTAATAATTTCTTCTACACCAAGCTTTGTTGCAGCTGACATCTTATATACCATGTTAAAGCCTAATTCATTTACTTTCTTCTTGAAATCTTCATAAATTTCTTCATCATAAAGCATATCTGCCTTATTAGCCACTACTATTTGTGGTCTATCCCATAGCTTAACTGAATATTTCTTAAGTTCTTCATTTATCTTTACGAAATCATCAAATGGATCTCTTCCTTCAATTCCTGAAATATCTACAACGTGTATTAATAATCTAGTTCTTTCTATATGTCTTAAGAACTCTAATCCTAATCCAACACCTTCAGCTGCTCCTTCAATAATACCTGGAATATCAGCCATAACAAAGGCATTCATTCCTTCTGCTTTAACAACTCCTAAGTTTGGCTTTAAAGTTGTAAAGTGATAGTTAGCAATCTTTGGTTTAGCTGCAGTTACTGTCGATAAGAAAGTTGACTTTCCTACATTAGGAAATCCTACAAGACCTACGTCTGCAAGTAACTTAAGCTCTAATGTAAGCCATCTTTCTTCTCCTGGCATACCAGGCTCTGCAAAGTTAGGTGCTTGCCTAGTAGGTGTACAGAACTTACAATTTCCTTTTCCACCTTTTCCACCAGTTGCAATAACGAAAACATCATCTTTATGAGAAAGGTCAGCAATAATCTTATTGCTTTCAAAATCTCTAACTATAGTTCCCATTGGAACTTTTATATGTAAATCATCTCCGTCTTTTCCATAACATTTAGAGCCTTCACCTTTTCCACCAGCTTCAGCCACGAATTTCTTTTTATATTTAAAGTCTAAAAGTGTAGTAAGACCTGGATCTACTTCAAAAATTACACTTCCGCCTTTTCCGCCATCTCCACCATCTGGTCCTCCTAGAGGTACATATTTTTCTCTTCTAAAGGAAACACATCCATTTCCACCGTCACCAGATTTAACAAATATTTTTGACTTATCTATGAACATAAAATCACCTATCTTTCATAATTATTCTAACCTTATTTTCGGTATTTCAACCCTCTTAGGTCTATTATATATGTTTCAATTAGTAATATACATCTCTAGTCTTATAACATTATAAGTTTAAACCTTTTTTAGTAAATTATCTAAATTGAAAGCATATGGTTTTTAATTTTTAAATGAGCAATTGACAATGTATAATGGGCAAGGGTTATGCATTGTCAATTGCCCATTTACATATTAAACATGGATATTATTTTCATAAAATAAAGCACCCTAAATTAGGGTGCTTTATGAAAATACTATTATTCTGCTATTTCTTCAAGATTTACTGGGTAAATGCTAACTTTTTTCTTATCTCTACCCATTCTTTCAAATCTAACAACTCCGTCTTCCTTAGCAAAAAGAGTGTCATCTCCACCCTTTCCAACATTAGTTCCAGGATGAATCTTAGTTCCTCTTTGTCTAACTAAAATGTTACCAGCTAAAACGAACTCCCCGTCAGCAGCTTTAACTCCTAATCTTTTAGATTCAGAATCTCTACCGTTCTTTGTGCTACCTGCTCCTTTTTTGTGAGCAAATAATTGAAGGTTCATTATCATCATACTATTGCACCTCCTCTTCTAATAATCTTATATATTCACTATCTTTTTTACTTCCAAAACTTAACTTTAGAGACTGCATCAAGCTTTCTATACTTTTTTCAAAGGTTAATAGTAATACCTGACATTTCTCTAAATCTTGATCTTTAAGATTTGATAAATTGATATGTAAGAAACCATCATTTATCTTATACTTAACCTTAAGCTTTAATACCTCTTCAATACCTATTAAAGTACCTTGAGATAATACAGAAACGGAATTGCAAATCAAATCATAAGCATCTCCACTTTTCTCTAATTCAGCCTTAGATAAAGCATGACCTTCTATCTTAAAACCAAGTCTTAAATTCTCTTTTTTAAAAATCTTAATCTCAATCATAATAATTAAGCTTCGATTTTTTCGATTACTAACTTAGTGTATGGTTGTCTGTGACCAGTCTTCTTTCTGTAGTCCTTCTTTGGCTTATACTTGAAAACTGTGATCTTCTTAGCTTTACCTTGAGATAAAACCTTAGCTACAACCTTAGCACCTTCTACAACTGGTGTACCAACTTTTAAAGCATCGCCATTTGAAACTGCTAATACTTCTGTTAATTCAACTGTTGAGTCAACTTCAGCGTTAAGTTTTTCAACGAATATTACGTCTCCTTCTTGAACTCTGTATTGTTTTCCTCCTGTAGATAATACTGCGTACATCAAAACACCTCCTCTTATTACGGTCTCGCCAACCGAGGTACAAAACTCTAGGCATTGTTTAAATAAAAACCTCTTATGTGCGGTTTAACATCTGCTATTGTATCATACTATTATGTAGATTGTAAAGGAAATTATTCATATTTTTCATAAGCATTTATTTTATAATTTTTAACATTTTCCTTTTGGCTATTAAATATTAATGGCTCTATTTTATAGCCTTCAATTCCATCTACAAAATTTAGATATATTTCATTTTTTAAGGAATTAATATTGGCAACAAATGAGAAGATATCACCTCTCACCATTTCTTCATAATTCTTATCAAGTTCAATATAGAATGATTTAATAGAATTTTCTTTTTCAGCCTTTATTACTTCATTTTTTATAAGTTTTTCTATATATGATAGTTTTAAAACAAAGCCTTCCATATTACATCTCTTGCAGCCTTCTTCTAGATATTCATATATAGATTTTCCTCTTCTTTTTCTAGCAATTTGCACTAAGTCTAGCTCTGTAAATGGAAAGACCTTAACATTGCCCTTATCTTCTTTTAAAGCATCCTTTAAAGCATCCATAACTATGGCTTTTTGTGAAAAATCTCTCATATCTATAAAATCAATAACTATTATTCCACCTAAGTTTCTTAACCTAATTTGTCTACCTATTTCTTTTGCAGCTTCCACATTAGTTTCTAATATAGTTTTATCAAAACTTCTACCTTTAATATTCTTTGATGAATTTACATCTATTACATACATAGCTTCAGTTTTATCTATTACAATATTTCCACCACAATTTAATGCTACTTTTTTATGTCTAAGCTTTAGAATTTCTTTTTCTATTCCATAAGTATCAAATAGGCTTGTTGTTCCTTTATACTCTTCTATTATTATATCCTTGCTTTCAGCAAGTGCTTCCTTAACGGCTTTAGTATCTTCTTCATTATTGATTATTATTTTGCATTTATTACCTAAGTTTTCGCTAATAACCCTATTTAAAATCATATTATCACCATATATTTTACCTAGGTTTAAGCTATACTTTAACTTTTGTTCCATTTCATAAATAACTCTTAATAATCTTATCTTTTCCTCTAAAAGTGCCTCTTCACTTGCATTTACTGCTTCAGTTCTAATAGTTATACCATATCCATCAACAGGACTAATAATATCTGAAATCTTTAATTTTTCTTCCTCATTGCTAATTCTTTTAGAATAATTAATACCATAACCACCCTTAGTTATTACCATAAATCTTCCTGGTACGCTGATGTTTTTACTAACCTTAGCACCCTTATTATTTATTGGTTCCTTAATTATTTCTACTAAAAATTCTTGTCCCTTTTTTACACCTTCTTCCTTTAGTTCTTTACTAAAGTACATATAGGCTTCTTTCTCTAAACCAATATCTATGAAGATAGAGTTTATAGCCGGAACTATATTTTTAACTCTACCTTTATAGATTTCTCCTATTTTGGGTTCATCAGAATTTTCTTCAACAAAAGATTCCATAAGAGTGTTATTATCCTTTATAGCAATTCTTAATAACCTTTCATCTCTTTCAATGAAAATTTCCCTCATAAAATAATACACTTCCCTAAATAAATTTATATATTGGTATGTATTTATTATCACTAAATACATACATTTCTTCTCTCTTTATATCTATAAATGCATCTAAAGCTATTTCAGGAATGTTATTTTTAATATATTCTGCAACTAAATCTGGGGATAAATGCTCCCTACTTCCTGATGAAATTAGAATATTTAGTACTAACTCATCATCGTTTACCCAATATTTCATTTCCTTAATCATAGTTTTTAGATTAACTTCTTTTTCACCTTTTTTACTTTTCTTAATAGTAGTCCAAGCTTCCTTAGCATATAATTCTTTCATCTTAGCTTCTGCAACATTTGAATCATTACATATCATTTTTATTGTAAACCTTGCTGCATCAATTAATGCCATACTTTGAGGAAGTTTCTTTTCCCCTTCCTTGTTAACTACTTTTCTAGCTTCTAAAAATTTAATTCCAGATGCAGTTTTTTCATTTAATCTATTTATAATTTCTTCTTCTGGTAATTCTTCTACTAATACTATATCCATATATTCAGCTGAAGAGTAAACTCCAACAGATAGGGGTTGCGCTATTGATAATGCCATATGAGGATTAAATCCCTTTGAATATTCCATTGGAAGATTTGCTCTTCTTATTACTCTTTGTATTGTTCTCATTAAATCTAAGTGAGAAATAAATTTAATGCTAGATTCTTTAGTAAATTTAATTACGTAACGCACCTTCAAAACACTTCCCTTCTTTAAAGTTAACATTTATTCCACAACCTGTGCATCCTTTTCTACAGTTTTGTGTAAGTTCTGCCCTCTTAGCTTTTTCATTTTCAACTTCTAGATATTTTCTATTAACTCCAATATCTATAAAGTCCCATGGAAGTATTTCATCATAACTTCTATCTCTATATACATAGAAATCTTCATCTATATTACATTCCTTCATAGCTTCTAGCCATAGTTCATAATTGAAGTACTCTGACCAACCATCAAATCTTGCACCCTTTTCAAATGCCTTTATTAATAGCTCACAAGTTCTTCTATCTCCTCTAGCAAAGACAGCTTCCATAAATGAAGTTTTTTGCTCATGATAGTTATAGTTAATTGCTCTAGTTTTAATAGCTCCCTTAACTGCATCTATCTTATTCCATACTTCTTCTGGTCTAGCCATAGGTGCCCATTGGAATGGAGTAAATGGCTTTGGTACAAGTATTGATGTACTTACAGTAATCTTTAATCCCTTAGCTCTCTTTTCCTTTGGAATTTCATAGTAAACAGCAGCCATCTTTTCTGCAAGCTCACCAATTCCAGCAGCATCTTCTATTTCTTCATAAGGAAGACCTAAGATAAAGTATAGCTTAATAGTACTCCAACCTGACTCAAAAGCACTTTTAGTAGCTTCTAATATTCTTTCTTCAGTTAATCCTTTATTTATAATATCTCTCATTCTTTGAGATCCAGCTTCAGGAGCAAAAGTTAATCCAGTTTTTCTTACCTTTTGGATTTCCTTTATTAAATCTACTGAAAAGGCATCAACTCTTATTGATGGTAGAGCTACACCTACATTCTTGCCACCATGTTCTAATATTAAACTACTAACAAGGTTTTGAATATCTGAGTAGTCACATATACTAAGCGATGCTAAAGAAACCTCTTGATATCCTGTTGCATCTATCATTTTTCTTGCTTGATCTAGTAATGTATTAGTAGTCTTTTCTCTTACTGGTCTATAAATCATACCTGCTTGACAGAATCTACATCCATTAGTACATCCTCTTGATGTTTCTAAAACTACTCTATCATGAACTATTTCAGAATAAGGTACTATCATATCTAAAGGAAAATCTACCTTATCAAAGTTATTTATAATTCTCTTTTTAACCTTTGCAGGAACATCATCGTACTTTGGCTTAAATTCTTTTATAGTTCCATCCTCGTTGTAAGTCACATCATATAAAGAAGGTACATAAACACCTTCAATCTTAGCTATTTCTCTTAAAAACTCTTTTTTCTTTCCTTGTCCTTGATATTTTTTATAAACATCTAAGACATCATTCATGATTTCTTCACCTTCACCAATTTCAAAGAAATCAACTATATCATATAATGGCTCTGGATTATATGCACAAGGTCCTCCAGCCATTATTATTGGTTCATCTTCTCCTCTTTCTGAGGCTCTGTATGTAATACCAGCCATATCTAGCATGTTTAATATATTTGTATAACTCATTTCATATTGAAGTGTAAATCCTAATATATCAAACTCTGTAAGAGGATCCTTTGTTTCTAAGGTCATTAATGGAATTTCATTTTCTCTAAGCTGAGCTTCCATATCTGGCCAAGGTGCAAATACCCTTTCACAATATGTATCTTTTCTTTCATTTATAGTATGATAAAGTATTCTTGTTCCTAAATGAGACATTCCAACTTCATAAACATCTGGGAAACAAAAAGCAAATCTTATGTCAACTTCCTTTGGATTTTTTACTACTTGATTTAACTCTCCACCAACATATCTTGATGGCTTTTCAACCTTATATAAAATATGGTCAGTTAATTTTTTCATACATCTTCCTCCTATAACGGAATTTAAATAGGTGCTGTCACCAACAGCTCAAAATCAAAAATGGAGAATGTAGAACTATTTATTTAATTTTACATTCTTCATTATTCATTTTACCTTGTGCGACAGCACCTATATCTTTATCTTTACTATTCTAGCATATATAAATCTAAAGGTAAATCTATTACTAAGATTTATATCCACTATTATTCAACCCACTTTTAGTAACATTAGGATTTTGATTTACATATTCCTCTAAAGTCATATTACCGTAGTTTTTCAATGCATCGATTAATTCATCTTCATTTAATATATAAATAAGTTTCATATCATCATCTAAAATATAAAAAGTATTAAACTTATTCCTATCTACTAAAGCTAATACATTAACAAGACCTTGCTTGTAATAAACTGATATTATCTTATTTTCTATATATTTATTTTTTAAAATTTTATTTCTTTTTTTAACTATGTTACCCATAGTTATATACATCGAAGTATGAGCTTCCATTCTAGTAATATATATTATAATTCCAGCACCAATGAAAATACTGAAATTTAAACTATGTAGAAATATATAATTTAAAATTCCTATACTAATAAATAACCCTGCTACTATATAACTAATTATACTTATTATTTTTTGAGCTTTTTTAAATAAAATCTTTTTAGTTAAAAGTATCTCTAGTATCCTAGATCCATCTAATGGATAAGCAGGTAGTAGGTTAAATACAGCTAACCCTATGTTTAAATTAATACTTGTCTCAATAAAATTATTATTATATCTAAAGTTTAACAAATAAAGAATTATTGCAGATATAATATTAAATAGTGCACCTGAAAAATACACTATAACCTTCTCCCTTTCCTTAAGGGAATTAATATCTCCAAGCTCTGCATTTAATCCAAAAATATGAAAATTTATATTATAAAATTTACATCCATATATATGAGCTATAAAAATATGTGTTAGTTCATGTAAAAGCACCCATACAAAAGCAAGTCCAAACATACTGTTATAACTACTTATTAATAATATTAATATTATTTCTGCTAATATTTTTTTTACGTCTTTTTTCATTTATATCTCCCTATTAATTGCTACAACACTATATAATCACCTTCTATTTCATAAATATTTCTTTTATAACTTTAAATCACTTTTCAAATCCTCGTATTTATCTTCAAATATATTAAATACCCACTTATAATTTATACCTATAGCTTCAGCCTTATCTAATATCTTACTATAATCATAAGTTCTATTAACTTCAGCCTTTATAGTGCTATATATAGCTTTTGCTTCTTTATTAGGTAATACCTTTAAAGTAAACACTCCCAAAGACAATAAAAATGTAATTATAAGCCTAGCTATAAATTTATCTATATATTTAAACTTCTTCTTCTCTTGTTTCATACCATAAGTACCTGCTCTATAACTATAATTACGCACATTAGAAGTATTAGGGTATATATCTTCTCTACTAGAAAATAGCTTCTCTTTTTTATTATCCTTTTCTTTTACCTTCCCTCTTATCTTATTGTAATAATCACTATAAGCTTCACTATAATGATTTATCATACACCTCTCTCCCTACTCTCAATACTGTATAATATTTTTCTCTATTAAATCTATGCGTGGTTGGGAATAAATTATACCTCATGGGAAGTATATATATTATGCTTAGGCTTCGTCGCATGCTACAAGTCACTCTTTACATAATATATATAATCCCCATTTGATAAATAAATCTTGAGTTCTTTTGCCTACTAAAGAAAGAAATTCAGCAAGCTGAATTTTAATTAAGATTATTAGTTGTTTTGAAATTAAATATCAATCTTATGGAAATATATGTTATTATCAATTTATAATATAGTACTAAAATATGTTTGATAAATAGTAATTTACTTATTAGATTTTTTATATTATGAAAGGGTGTGTATGTAATGGAAAAGATTATTTGGGTTACAAGTTGGTCTGGAATGAAAGCTAATGATGGTTTAAATGAAGTGAATACTTATTTAGAACAAGGATGGAAAGTAAAATTAATTTCTGCTTGTGCTATGGGAGATTCCATTAATTCAGGACAAGCATATATAGTTTTAGAAAAATAAGAAAAGAGAAAAGTCACCTACTTCGATAAGGTGGAATTTAAAAGTAGTTAATTAAAGTTTTTAAGGCTATAGAATAACGGAGGGATTAATTTGTATATTAAAGTACTATCTGAAAGTGAAAAAACGGAATTAAAGAAAAGATCTATCAGAATAAAGGAATTGCAAGAACAAGGAATATGTTTTGGGTGTTATAACTTTGAAACAGACGAGATATTCCCAGGAGAAGGTTTAATCATTTATGAAGATGATAAAGTTAGATGTCAATTTGAAAGATTTCCAAGGGCAACTGGACAAACAACAATAGTTTCAAAATCTCATTATGAGGACATTTCTGAAATGCCTCTTGATTTAGGTACTCACATATTAAAAGTATCAAATGCAATCATAAAGTTGCATAAAGAAATTATAGGTGCAGAAAAGGTATATATGTGTACATTGTGTGATGGCAAAAGAAATCACTTGCACTTTTCATTATTCCCTCGCTTAAAAGGAGAATCAATTGGCTTTAAAAACTTTGTTAAGGAAGACGGCCTTTTAATGGATTATCATGAAGAAGTTGAAATATATAGAGAAAAAATGAAGGAGTTATTCTAGTTCAATAAAAATATCTACACTCATTCATACAATTATAATTTCATATTCAATAATGCGATATATAAAAATACGTATTAAAAAACAAATATGGTTTAATAAGTATATTAGTACCGCTTAATTGTAAGTGAATATAAGTTAGTTGTTTATTATATGCTAGTTATAAATAGGAATCTAAAGGAGATAATCAATATGAATAATTATTATATTGGTATAGATTTAGGTGGTACAAATATAAAATCTGCTATATTTAATACTAATTTTGAAAAAATATCAGAACACAGAGTACAAACACATGCTGATAAAGGTTCTGATGTTGTTTTATCAAGAATGTTAAATAGTATTGAAGAATTATTAAAAAGCTCTAGAATTTATGCAAGCGAAATACTTTGTATGGGAATTGGAGTTCCTGGATTATTGGATACTAAAACAGGAATATCAAAATTTTCTCCGAATTTTTCAAAGTGGGAAAATGTCCATGTATCACAATGGTTTGAAAGCAAATTGAAAATTCCTACATTTATTGATAATGATGTACGTATGAATTTATATGGAGAATTGTATTTTGGATCAGGAAAAGGCAAAAGCAATGTTGTTCTTATAACTTTAGGCACTGGATTAGGATCAGGTGTTATAATAGATGGACATGTATTATACGGTACTACTGGAAGTGTAGGAGAAATTGGGCATATGAATATGTATCGCTCAGGGCGACCTTGTCGTTGTGGAAGTTATGGATGTTTAGGTAGATATGTGTCTGCCATTGGTATGTTAAGAACATTAAAAGAGAAATTACAAAATGGAAATACTAGTGTAATTCATGACTGGGTAAAAGGTGATTATGATAAAATTACTGCCAAAATGGTATCTGACGCTTTTGATAAAGGTGACAAGGTAGCTATAGATACTTTTTATGAAACGGGAGAACTTTTAGGTTATGGGCTGGCTAATGTTATCAATTTATATAATCCAGAATGCATTATCATTGGCGGGGGCATGGCTGCGGCTGGTGAGAGATTGTTAAAAAGCACAAGAAAAATTGTAGATACTCATGCGTTACAAATTTCAAAGAATACTTGTGAGATTGTAATAGCATCCTTAGGGGATTCATCCGGAATGCTAGGTGCTGCAATTTATGCAAGCAACCACATGAGAAAAGAAGAATAAATTTCACAATAATAACATAATTTATTATTTCATTTAATAAAGATAAAAAAATAGAAACTCAATCTAAACTGAGTTTCTATTTTATCTTCTTCTAAAATTCTATTTATAAAGATGTTTTATTTTCTTAGGAGCTATTATTTATAATCTAAATCTGTAGGTACTTTGTAGATTTTTCCTTCTTTATGAATCTTGTAATATATGAAATAATCGTTCCTCCAGTAAGCATTGCAAAAATTGATCCAATTCCAAAAACTCCACCTAATAACATTCCAACTATACAAAATATAACATCTATAACTGTTTTACAGATCTTATAGCTTATATTATATTTCTCTTCTATGTAATATAAAACTCCATCAAGTCCACTCATTCCACTATCCATAGATATTAATATAGCAAAGCCTAAACATATGGAAGCATTCCCTACTAAGATAAATATAAAAGAACCTATTAGGCTATTTGCACTTATGACACTTCCAATTATAATCATATAAAAATCTAGAAAGTATCCACATGTGATAGCATATAAAAAACTTCCTATCCCTAAGGACTTTCTATTAACAATTATTGCAAGAATAATAAAAAAACCATTATACAAAATACCAATTAAACCATAACTTAATTCGAAGTATTCATGAAGTCCCTCCAGTAATAGGGTAATAGAATCCCCTCCTAAACCTGATCTTAGAAATAAACTTGCTCCTAAAGCCACAAAGTTTATAGCTATTATACTAATTATTACTTTTTTTAATGTCTCCATACTCTCCTCCTTTTTTGCTCACCCTTAAATTATCTAAGAAATTAGAGATTACTACAAATATACTTTTGCACCTTTAAGTGAAAATATTAAGTTGAGCACAGAAGGTGAAGTTCCTCATAATAGAAGTATAAGTTAGATTAAAGGAGGTTATTATTATGAATTTACCAAACAAATTTCCAAAAAATTTTTTATGGGGTGGTGCAGTAGCTGCCTGTCAATGTGAGGGTGCTTATGATGTTGATGGAAGAGGATTATCTACCTCAGATATCCATGAATATAATAAACATCTTAATAGAGCATGTATTGAAAAAGAAGGTGGCGGTAAATTAGAAGATATTAAAAGAAAGATGGCAGATACAGAAGGTTATTACCCAAAAAGATATGGTATTGATTTCTATCATACTTTCAAAAGTGACTTAGCACTAATGAAAGAACTTGGATTAAAAGCTTTCAGGACAAGTATCTCATGGTCTAGAATATTTCCAAAAGGTGATGAATTAACTCCAAACGAAAAAGGATTAAAATTCTATGATGACCTTATTGATGAAATAATTAAAAATGATATGGAACCTATAATCACTATGTCTCATTACGATATTCCTCTTCATTTAGTTACTGAATACGGTGGATTTGGTAATAAGAAAATGATTGAATTCTTCGTAAGATACGGTGAAGTTCTTTTAAATCGCTATAAAGGTAAGGTAAAATACTGGATTGTTTGTAATCAAGTTAACTTACTTCCAACTGTTCAATTTGGTTCTCTTGGAATTTATGATGATCAAGCAGAAAATATGGAAGAGCTAATGTACCAAGCAGTACATAATCAATTTGTTGCTGGAGCCAAAATAGTAGAACTAGCAAGAAAAATAGATCCAAATGCTCAAATGGGAACAATGGTTGCAGACGGTACTCTATACCCTGCTTCTTGTAAACCAAATGATGTTGTTCTAGCAATGAAGAAAAACCGCATGCAATATTACTTTACTGATGTACAATTAAGAGGAGAATACCCAATATTTGCTTTAAGATACTTTAATGAAAATAACATAGATCTTAAAATTGAAGAAGGTGACTTAGATTTATTAAAAAATAACACTATGGACTACTTAGCTATATCTTATTACTCTAGTTCAATTGTAGATTCTACAAAAGATACTATGGCACCATTTAAAAATTCACTTAATCCAAATCTTGAACCTACACCTTGGGAATGGCGTATGGATCCATTAGGATTCTATAATAGTCTTTCTCAATATTGGGATAGATATCAAAAGCCATTAATGATTGCTGAAAATGGATTTGGTGCATTAGATGTTGTTGAAGAAGATGGCAGTATCCATGACCCTTATCGTATCGATTTCTTAAAGAAGCATATTGAGCAACTTAAAGAATGCATAATGGATGGAGTAGATATAATCGCTTACCTTTCATGGGGTCCTATTGATATAGTTAGCTCTTCTAGTGCAGAAATGACAAAAAGATACGGATATATATATGTAGATATAGATGACCTTGGTAAAGGTACTAGAAAAAGATCTAAGAAAGACTCATTCTACTGGTACAAACAAGTAATAGACTCCAATGGTGAAATACTATAAAATCCAGTTCAAATTTATTATAAAATAGGAACTCAACTTCAAGCTGAGTTCCTTCTTTAATTATTTCGCTCATTTTTTATTTTAAATCTAAAATTACTAGTAAATATAATATGTGAAATAAGAATATAGCGACGCACTCAACAATAATTCTTAAAATTCAGCTCGTCTGAATTTTTTCCTTTAGTAGGCTTGCATCTACAATTTTAAATTGTTCAAGGAGTTTTTAACATATTGTGCGTAAGCCGACTTGGAGCTTGCGACGGAGGCCGAGCATAATATGTTAAAAACTCCTGTATAATTTAAAACCATTATTCTAGAAGTAAATTTTCTTTCTTCTCATTCCAACATTCATAACTAAGCCTATAGACATAACTGTAGTTAATAATGAACTTCCTCCATAACTTAGAAGTGGAAGAGTTATTCCTGTTATAGGCATAAGACCTATAGTCATACCGATATTTTGCAACAATGCAAATAGGAAATATGATGCTAATCCTATACATATTATTGTTCCAAAAGTATCTTTTGATGTTCTTCCTATAGCAATCATTTTAGAAATTAAAAGTCCATATAATAACAGTAAGAATCCAGCTCCTACAAATCCAAATTGCTCTGCAATACTTGCAAATATAAAGTCTGTTTGAACTTCAGGAACATATTGTGGTGCATATCCTACTGAGGTTTCATTAGTTACTGAATTTCCTTGTATTCCTAATATTCCACCATTCCCTATACTTATAAGTGATTGTCTTAACTGATATCCAGCTTCAGAGGTATCAGATTCAGGATTTAAGAAAGATGTTATTCTTTTCTTTTGATAAGGTGCTATTATTCCAGAGTTCCACACTATAATCACTGCTAAAAGTAATGATAGTAGTCCTCCACCTATTATCTTAATATCTAGTCCTGCAATAAAGAATATTCCTAAAACTATAAAGAATAAAACCATAGTCATACCCATATCAGGTTGAATTACTATAAATATCGCTGGAACTATCGCATAAAAAGCCATCTTAAAGAAATTCTTAAGCTCATTTATAGTCCCATCCATTTCTTCTAAAACTTTACCTAGCATCATTATTGTTGCTATTTTGGCTAATTCTGCTGGTTGAAAGGATAGTGGACCAAGTCTTATCCATCCCCTTGCACCATTTATATCAGTACCAATAAACATGGTTACTATTAATAATGCAATAGATCCCCAATAAAAAAGAGGCGTATAAGATTTTAGTAATGTATAATCAATTGCTACTACAAAATATAATGCTACTAAGCATACTACAAACCAAACTGCCTGTCTCTTTAAAAATAGGGTCCCATATTCAACGTTACTTGCATAGTATATATTTACTATTCCAAATATCATTAATGATATCATAGAAAGTAGCATTACCTTGTCTATTTCTTTTAACTTCTTTAAATCAATCTTAAAATTAGATAATGAAAACATATCCTAAACACTCACCTCCATTTTTGATCTTAGATTTATTATATCCAAAAAACTTATGTTTCTCCATATTATCTTCTATGAATAACAAAAATTTAAGAAATTATTAATTATTCATATTCTAGGTATTCTCTTTAACTTAGATATAAATTAACTAAAAATAAAAAATTCATATTACTTTTGCCTAAAGAAAAACTCAGCCTAAGCTGAGTCCCTTATTAATTTCTGTAATTTAAAACAAATTGCTCTCTTAATTCTTAATTAATTTTTGATATTTTTAATAGGAATATTAGCTACAAGAGCAGGGTTGTTCCCGTCTACATTTTCACTCTTGCTTACTGTTAATTCAACATCATCAATATCTATTTCTATATATTTAGATAATACCTCTAATATTTCCGCTCTAATTTTATCAAGGGTTTCATGAGGCAAATCCCCTCTATCATGTATTAATATTAGCTTTAATCTATCTTTAGCAACATCTTTAGGTGTTTGTCTATTGGAAAATTTCTTAAAAAAATCCACCTCTCTCTCCCCCTTTACTAACGTTTAAATAATTTCTTTAATGATGCGAAGAATCCTTCTCCACCAGTTTTTAAATCCATTAGTGGCACTTCTTCTCCAGTTAATCTTCTAGCTATATTTCTAAAAGCTTGCCCAGACACAGACTTTTCATCTAATACTATAGGCTCACCTTTATTAGTAGATACTGTGATATTCTTATCATCAGGAACTACTCCAAGTAACTCTATTGATAAAGTTTCTATAATATCAGAGATATCTAACATATCCCCTCTTTGAGTCATTTCATAATTTAACCTATTTATAATTACTGAATGATCATCTAATCCTTTAGCATCTAGCTTACCAATAACTCTATCAGCATCTCTAACAGAAGTAATTTCTGGATTTACTACAACTACAGCCTTATCTGCTCCTACTACTGAATTTTCAAATCCTTGTTCAATTCCAGCAGGACAATCAATAAGTATATAATCAAAATCCTCCTTAAGCTGATTTACTATCTTAAGCATATCTTGAGGTCTTATATCATCTTTATCCTTAGTTTGAGCTGTTGGTAAAAGGCAAAGATTTTGATATCTTTTATCCTTTATTAATGCTTGTTTTAATCTACATCTGTTTTCAATAACATCTGATAATGTATAAACTATTCTATTTTCAAGTCCCATTAAGACATCTAAATTTCTAAGACCAGTATCTCCATCTACTACTACTACTTTTTTATTTAAAGCGGCTAATGCAGTTCCGATGTTTGCAGTAGTTGTTGTCTTTCCAACTCCACCTTTACCTGATGTAATTACTATAGAAATTCCCATATTATTATCCCTCCAACACTATCTATATTTCAATAAATAAATTACATTAATGCAGTTCTGTAAAGTTATAAGTAAAAAGAACTACTACGTAAAATATTTTAATTAAAAGCATAGATTATTTAATTATTATTTAAGTTGATAAAATACTTATCTGATATAAATATGATTAATATAAAGTATAACTTTGTATAATTTATACTATATTAAAGCTTATATATATTTCTTGGGTAAATAAGGTTCTACCACTATATTGTTATCTTTTATTTTTGCAAGCTCTGGATAAGAAGGCTTAATACCATCTTCTGGAGCTATAGTTACAATATCTGCAATTTGTAATATTTCTGGTTGAAGGTTAAAAGCTGAAATTATAGCTTTTTTATTTCCTCCCATTCCAGCATGAACTTGACCTTTAATAGTTCCTAGAACTACTATGTTCCCTCCCGCATATACTTCAGCACCATGATTAATATCTCCTACAATCACGATATTTCCATAATACCTTACAAGTTGTCCACCTCTTATAGTTTTCTTTATAAATTTAGTTTTTCCTTCATATATTCCATTAAAAATTTTATTTTCTTTCTTTTCCTTAGCTCCAGTTTTCTTTATAGGTTCAAAAACACATTCTTTAATTTGAATCTTATTAAATAAGGTTTCTTTTAACTGTGCTACTTCTTCTTCTTTTAATAAATCTAAGTTCGTTTCTATTTTAATAGATGATCCCTTGTAAAAACCTTTACCCACAGATAACTTTTTAACTAATGCTTCTAGCATATCATCAAAGTTATTAAATCTATCCATATCTATAAAGGCGTTTATTCCGTCACTATTACCTCTAATTTGAATACTATGTACTTTCATTGGCCACCCTCCACCAACTTAAACTTTACTTTTTAAAATTTTTGTCACATATCTATAATTATACAATTAATTTATATATATTAACAACAGTATTTTTTAACAAACTCCCATATATCCCTAATTCCATAAGATTTTTATAATATTATTACAATTATTTCCCAATTATGAAGATAAAGCTTCAATAATCTCCTTAGAAAGACATCAAAACCTTTCTTAAACTTTTTCTCTCCTAATTCCCTCTAAAACTCATCAAAGTAAAGAAACTCAGCAAAAGCTGAGTCCCAAAACTTAATAATATAATTCAGAAGAAATTATTTCCTTAATTCTTCATTCTTAATTTTTTATTCTTAATTATTAATTAGCCGTTGTATCTATCTTTATGCTATCATCCTTATTATCCTTAAGAGGTGAGTCTTGAACATACTTTCTAAAGGATTCTGATTTTGATGCATAAGATGGATCCATTTTTAATAACTCCTCTTTAAAGAAGGCTTCATAAATTGCCTTATGAATAGTTGCACCTTCACTACCTCTTTTACCATCATAGATAGTTGAGAATATAGCTATTTGAGGATCATCTAATGGTGCAAAACTAATATAGTTACCATAAGCTAATCTACCTTGAATAACATAGTTCTCATCTGTACTAAAGTCGGCAGTACCTGTTTTACCTGCAACCTTTATAGGAAAGTTTCCAAAACTCTGATATGCAGTACCATTACTTGGACTAGTGTTAACTCTATACATACCATCCTTTACAGCTTGTAAATATGATTCCGGTATATCTAATTCATCTACCAGCTCAGGTTTATATTCCTTTATTACCTCTCCTGTTGGAGTTGTAACCTTATCTACAATGCTTACCTTATATCTCTTACCACCACTAGCTAAAGTAGCGACATAGTTTGCCATTTGTACAGGTGTAACATTATTCATACCTTGACCTATAGCACTAGATATAATTTGACCTGGAGTTATAATTTCAGTTGTAGCGTTATTTATAATGTAAAAGGCTATAGCATCTGCTATTACTCCAGCTTCCTCATTAATATCTACACTTCTCTTTTGGGAAGTTTCAACTACTGCGCTTTTAAACTGAGGAGAAAGATCCATAATTTTTTTAATATATGGCAATAAGCTTTCTGCAAACTTAGTATTATCTGTTATCTCTTCATCAGTCCCTACCTTTTCTAATGCTGCTTTCATTTCATTCTTTAATGCAGTTTTTGCTTCCTTTAAGTCATCTGGATCGCTTTCATTATCTGCTATATCAAAAGGAACAAAGGAATAACGATAATAGACTCCCTTTTGTAAATCTTCTACTATTCCATACATAGGAGTATCTACTATTTTCTTTTTCCAAGATTCAAAATTATATACTTGCCCAAAGTCTTCTTGTATTTGAATACCTGTTGATAAGCTCTTTTCTTTTTGATCCTCTTGTGACATACCAAGTCCAAACTTCCATGCATAATGTGCTAAAGTGTCTAAGGCTTCAATATTACCGCCATTAATAGCTCCACCATTTTTCTTATATAATCTATATCCAAGTTCATAAAAATAGTAGTTTGATGAAACTTCTAAAGCCTTTCTTAAGTCTGTAGCACCATTAGCTCTTCCCTCAAAGTTTTTTAATATCATCCCTGGTAATTCTTCCGTACTCCAAGTTCCGTTATTATCCATCATAACTTCCCCTTCAGTTACTACACCTTCCATCAATCCAGCTATTGCTGTAATTGGCTTAAATGTAGATCCAGGAGGAAGTAATCCTTGTGTTGCATAGTTAAAAAATTTCTTAGGGTAAGTATCAAACTTATCTACTCTTTTCCCAGTATCTTCATCCATAGGAAATAAGTAATCTATTCCTCCAGTAGCTCCAGTCCTTTTTATAAATTCTTTGGCATAAGCATCTATATCAGGATCAAAGTATTCTTGTGATAATTCATCAGTAAGTTTTCCTGGAATTGAAAAGACATTAGGATCATAATCTGGGTAACTTGCCATAGCTATTACTCTACCTGTATTTACTTCTATAGCTACTACAGCACCTCTAGTTGCATTAGGAGCTATACTACTTCTTACTCTTTCTAGCGTATCCTTCAAAGCTTGCTCAGCTGCATACTGTACATTCTTATCTATAGTTAAATGAACATTATTCCCTGGGTAAGAATCTAATCTAAATAATTCTTCTGTAACTCTCCCCTTAGAGTTTACTTTAACTGTAGTTCCACCTTTAACTCCTTTTAATTGATCTTCAAAGGCTGATTCTATACCAGCAATACCAATTAAGTCAGAAGAAGCATCATATCCTCTTAACTCATAATTAGTTTCCTTAGAAGAATCTATTGATGATAGATATCCTATAGTACTAGATGCTAAAGTATTGTAAGGATAATATCTAATTGGTTTTTTACTAACATCTATACCTGGTAAATCATTTAACTTTTGATAAACTATAAAGGCAGTATCTTGTTTAATATTTTCAGCAATATCAACTGCTCTATACCCCTTAAAGCTTTGCATTTTTATAGCATCTTTAACTACCATGTATTGTCTTACTTCTTTAAGTGAATATTTAGTTAAAAGCTCATCAAGGATTTCCTTACCGGACATCTCCTCATATTTGTCATTATATGCTTCAAGCCTAGCATTATAAGCCTTATTAGTTTCTCCTTCTTCTTGAACTGGAACTGGATTTACAAGTTCTTGAAGATTATATATCTTAACAAGTTTATAGAAAGTTTCTTCTGGTGAAATTTTAAGTAGCTCTTTATCTACTAAAGCTATTTCATCATCAGTAAAGTCTGTTTCTTTACCTTCAAACTCAGCCTTCTCTATTTCCTCATTAAGGCCTCTATCTCTTTTAAATCTTACTTCAACTATTTTCTTAGTATCAGCATCATCAGTTTTAAAGTCAAAATAGAACTTGCCGCTACTATCTAACTTTAACAATAAATCATCTTGAAATTCTTCACCATTTTCAGATAAAATCTTAAAAACATTACTCATAGTTTCATAAAAATTTTCATTTTCATCATTTGGCTTAGTATAAGTTAAGTTATATGTTTGGATATTAGTAGCTAATATATTACCTTCACTATCATATATTTTACCTCTAGGTGCATCTTCAGATATAAGTCTTGTAGAACTAATATCAGCTCTTTCCTTATAATCTGCATGCTTATATATTTGGAGGTAAACTAATCTTGAAAGTATAGTAGTAAAAAGTACTATCATTATAATATTTAAAACAAAAAACCTAGAAATCTTCTTCTTTTTTTTCGGTTTATTTACTATCATTTAAACCTCCATGACTTCTTTTTATAATTATTATCATAAAGTCTTAAAACAAAATTGTACCCTAGAAACATAACAACAGCATTATAGATTGATGAATAAATACCTATTGTTCCATTAACAGTTTTATCAGATAACTTTAATATTAAAGCTATAGCAAAAACTTTTAATAATGATAAGAACACTGTAGATACAACAGGTATTAATTTCTTTTCTCTATATATGTTTTCACCTATAATTGCTGCAAGTAGGCATAAAAGCATATTAATAAAAGAGTTTACTCCAAAACCATTGTAAAAAAATATATCTTGTAGTAACCCTGAAGTTACCCCTATAATAACAGCTTCTTTTCTTCCATAAATAATTGAATAAGCTATTGCAAATGTGAAAATCAAAGTTGGATAAGCACCTTTTATAGAAAAGAAAGGCATAAGAGAGTTATCTAATATTAAAAGTAATAACGAAATTAAAACTAAAATCCACTTCTTCATAAACTACCCTCTAATTCTCATATTTTACTTCCCTAGTTTCTGTAGGGATAATAACAAATAAATCCTCAAGATTACTAAAGTCAACATATGGCTTTACTATTGCAGTCTTCATAACTCTAATATCATCTGTTTCTACTGACACTACTTCACCAATTCTGACTTCCTTAGGATAAATCTGTCCAAGTCCTGAAGTTAATATAACATCTCCTTCTTTTATAGCAGAATTAACAGGTAAGTTTGTAACCTTAGTTAACCCATCATTGCTACGAGTTACATATCCTTCTAATATACCTGTAGTTTCTCTAGTGCTATTTACCATAACAGAAACAGCTATATTTTCACTTAATAAGCTTTCAACTATCGCCCAATTAGTTCCTGTACTGGTAACCTGTCCCACAAGCCCCTTATCAGCAACTACTACCATGCCCTTTTTAAGCCCATGATTTTCCCCCTTATTTATAACATATCCTTGAGTATAACTTTCTCCGCTATATCCTATAATTTCACACCCAATATATTCATAACTGCTTTTAGAATCTGTAAAGTTAAGCACTTCTCTTAACCTATCATTTTCTTCCTTAAGCTTATCGTACTCTAATAACTTATTTTTAAGTTCAATATTTTCCTTTGTTAAGTCTTTATTTTCATTTTTTACCTCTGAGAAATTAAGAAAAAAATCCAAAGTTTCCTTTACCTTATCACTAATAGAGTAAACAACTTTTTGCAGAGGATTTATTGTAGTACCCACACCACTTGAAAGCGCATCTTTACTATCACTATTAACTGTATAAATAATTATTCCTAAAAAGGCAACTGACAGCACTATTACAGTTACTGCCAGTTTATTCTTAAAGAGCTTCATTATTGACCTCTTTGAGTTCTACTTAGTTCATCAAAATTATCTAATGCTTTTCCTGCTCCTAAAACAACACAATCAAGTGGTGATTCTGCAATATGAACAGGCATATTTGTTTCATAGTTAATTAGTGAATCTAATCCTCTAAGTAAAGCTCCGCCACCAGCTAACATTATTCCTTTTTCCATTATGTCTGCTGCTAATTCAGGTGGTGTCTTCTCTAAAGTTGTCTTAATTGATTCTATGATAGCATAAACAGGTTCCTTTAATGCTTCTCTAATTTGATCTTCAGAAACTTTAACGGTCTTTGGAAGGCCAGTTATCATATCTCTTCCCTTTATGTCCATTTCTCTTACTTCATCATCTACTTTATAAGCTGAACCTAATTCCATTTTTACTTGTTCTGCTGTTCTTTCACCTATCATTAAGTTAAATTCTTTCTTTATATAAGCGATAATTGCTTGGTCTAATTCGTCCCCAGCAACTCTTAATGATTTGCTTGTAACTATTCCTCCTAAAGAAATTATAGCTACTTCTGTAGTTCCTCCACCGATATCAACTATCATGCTACCAGTAGGCTCTCCTACAGGAAGTCCAGCTCCAATAGCTGCAGCCATTGGCTCTTCCATTAAAACTACATCTCTAGCTCCAGCAAACTTTGCTGCTTCTTCTATTGCTCTTCTTTCAACTTCTGTTACACCTGATGGATAACATACTATTATTCTTGGGCTAGTAAAAGCACTTTTGCTAGCAACCTTTTCTATTAATTTCTTAAGCATTGTTTGAGCTATATCAAAATCTGCTATAACTCCATCTTTTAAAGGTCTAATAGCAACTATATTTCCTGGAGTTCTTCCTATCATTAATTTAGCTTCAGCACCTACTGCTAAAGGTTTTCTAGTTGTACTATTTATTGCTACAACTGAAGGTTCGCTTAAAACTACACCTTTACCTTTTACAAAAACAAGCGTATTTGCTGTTCCTAAATCTATTCCCATATCCTTATTACTACTGAAAAATCCCATTTGAATTCCCCTTTCGTTTATATTATTCCTTTTTCTTTCAAACTTACATACTGATTTTTTCCAATTATTAAATGATCTAATAGATCAATTCCTATTATCTTACCACATTCTTTTAATCTGATCGTTATATCAATATCCTCCTTGCTTGGAGTTGGATCCCCTGAAGGATGATTGTGACAAACTATTATACTAGAACTACTTCTTTTAAGAGCTTCTTTAAAAATCTCCCTTGGATGAACTATTGAAGTATTTAAACTTCCAACAAAGACATCCTTTAGTCCTATTATGTTATTCTTAGTGTCTAGCATTACTAATCTTAAAACCTCTTGCTTTAAAAACACCATATCCTTCATTAAAATTTTTGCTATATCATTTGGAGAAGAAATTTTATCTCTTTCCTTAAGTAAAACGGATTTACTTATTCTCCTAACTAATTCTCCTACAGCTAAAATTTGACTAGCCTTTTTATTTTTAATACCTTTTATCTTAGTTATTTCTTCAATACCAGCATCCAATAAACCTTCTAGTCCATCTAATTCAGATATTATTCTATTGCTTAAAGTGATTATATTTTCCTCTTTAGTCCCTGTTCTTAAAATAATTGCAAGAAGTTCTGCATTATTTAAAGATTCAGGTCCACTTATTAAGAGCTTTTCTACAGGTCTTTCCTCTTCTGGCATATCTATAACTTTAACATTACTCATTTTACACCTCAAAATTGTAATTTATTATAAATATTGCCAAATTGCCTATTCCTTAATCTTTTTAAGCATTTTATTTAAAAGGTTTAATGGTAATCCCACTACATTATAGTAGCATCCATTTATCCCTTCAACAAACACTCCTCCGAATCCTTGAATTCCATAAGCTCCAGCTTTATCTAGTGGCTCTCTAGTTTTTATGTAATCTCTTATTTCCTTATCTGATAAATTAGAAATTCTAACTTCAGTATAAAGAGAAGCTTCCTCTACCTTATTATTGTACATATTTATAAGTACTATACCTGAATATACTCTATGAGTTTTACCACTTATACTTTTTAATATATTATAGGCATCTTCTTCATTTTTAGGTTTTCCTAAAATCTTATCTTCTAGTACAACTATTGTATCTCCTGCAATTATTATTGCATCTTCTTGAAGACATTCTTTAGTACTTAAAGCTTTTCCTTTAGCTAAATTTATTACATATTCTTCAACATTTCCATTAAAAACAACAGAGTCCTCATCAAAATTACTTACTAATATTTCAAAGTCATCTACTATCCTATGTAATAATTCTTGTCTTCTTAAAGATCCAGAAGCTAATACATATTTCAAACTTATCACTTCCTAATTTGTGCATATTTTTAGTCTCTACAAAAGGTTTAACTAAAACACAAAAATAAAGACAAAGATATTTGTCCTTACCTTATATCTAATATAGTTTATCATTATATAAGCTTTGAAACAAGTAGCTTTGCCCCTCTTTATTCAATTTTTATTTAATTGTAATAGTTTTGTTATTTTTTTCTAAAATACCACTTTTATACTTTTATTTTACTTAGTACTGAATAAATATACTCAAGTTCAGCCGCTATATTTTCCTTGCTAATATTCTCATTTAATGTCTCTATATGTTCCTTATATTCCTTCAATATTTCTATTTTTTCCCCTTCAGATAACTCTGGAAGTTCTTTTGACCAGGCTTTAAAGTCATTAGTATTAACGTCCTTAACATCATCCTTTTTAGCAGTATTAAGTATTTCTAAATATCCTTCTGTAATTGCAAGTATTTGTCCTTCAACCTCATTATTTTTATCTAATGGTAAATTTACTTTGATTGCCTCAACACCGTTTCCTTTTAATCCTTCAACAACCTCACTACTATCTGATTCTTTTGCTATTCCTGCGATCACTCTATACTTTCCATCTGAATCTTTTGCAATAAAAGAATCATAACTTGAAGGAATCTTTCCTAAAACTTGTTTTGCATTTTCTTCCTTAGAGAAGTATCCACATTGAATTAAGGAGTAATTTTCAATTTCTTTTTCATTGTTACTTGCATCTTCTTCTATAGGTATATTAGCATCTGTAGCTTTTAATTTATTTAAGTCAGGAATAATTTTAAGTAAAAGCCAAGCTGCTATTAAACCTATAGCAACAGCTGATAGAGTAGTTATCATTAAAGAAGTAAAAAGTTTTGCCCCATGATTCTTCCTTTTGTAATTATACTTTGTGTACTTCATTTTACCATCCCCCTCTTTCTATACTTATATATATTCCTAGTGCTCTTATTATATTCATTATGTAAAACAAAAAAATTAAAAGTTAAAGTAAAAAGAAGGTGCTATCGCACAATGAAAAATTAATGACAAACCTCCTAATGTAGTTTTCAAAAAAATATTGATGTAACTATTTTCTAATTACATCAATATTTATTCATTTTCATTATCTTTATTTGTGAAACATCACCATCCTATATCTAATCACCTTAATTATTCTTTTAATACTTTTAATAAATAATTCCAAACATTCTCAACTGATGTTATTCTTATTAATATTTACTTTAATCTTTAGAATTATATTTCCTCTATACTGCAAACCCCCTCTGATTTACTCAGCAATTCTATAACATCCACATATTGAGTTTTTTCAAGTAATTTCAATGTAAATACTCCGCCTACTATCGTTTCAGTTAACTCATTAGATTTTATTAATTCTAACTCAACTACTTTCATATTATGATGTTTTACATACTGTAAAAAAGCACTTAAGTTCTTTATACTAGCAAACTCTATATATACAGTAACCTCTTTAGTCAATAATGTAATTCTATTATCAACTCCATGCAATAATGCCATAGCTATATAAATCATGACACATCCTATTATAGCTCCTGAATAAAAACCAACACCTATAGTAAGTCCTATACATGCTGATGCCCATAGCCCTGCTGCTGTAGTTAATCCTGTAACTTTATTTCTACCAGTTACAATAATTGTACCTGCTCCTAAAAAACCAATCCCACTTATTACCTGAGCCCCCATTCTAGAAGGATCTCCAGTAGAATATATATCAGCTATATATTGATTAGTAATCATAACCATAGCAGATGCAACACAAACTAACATATATGTCCTAAATCCTGCTGGTCTATTTTTCTTACCTCTTTCAATACCTAAAATTCCTCCACAAATTAAAGCTAATAATAGCCTAAAAAATGTTGATATCATATTTATTTCATATAACTTTTCCATAAGCACCCACTTCCTTAATAATTGAATAAAATTCCAAATCGATATTATCTCATCAATCTGGAATATTAAATTAATTATATTATTTATTATAATATTGTCCCTATATTCTTTTAAAAGACTTAGCCAATCTGTTTGGATGATATCAATTTTCTTAACCCCTTTTAAAAAAGACTTTGAAAAAATATTAAATTGATATTTTCACAAAGTCTTCTTTTATTTAGCAATCTTATTAAATTATTTTAATTCTTTTAATACTTCTAATAAGTACTCCCAAACATTCTTAACTGATGTTATACTCATATGCTCCTCTGGAGTATGAACATCATAAAGATTAGGTCCAAAACTTATCATATCTAACTTTCCTAATCTTTCATTGAATAATCCACATTCAACTCCAGCATGAATAGCAACTATTTCAGCGTCTTTTCCGTACATTCTCTTATATACCTCTTGGCATATTCCTCTAACTTTTGACTCGCTATCGTATTGCCATTCTGGATATCCTGCTGTAGTTTCAAATTCTGCACCTAATAAATCTGCTATAGTCTTACTTCTAAGTACTATTTCATCTTTTAAAGATGCTACTGAACTTCTAATTGCACTATCATACTCTACAGTATCGCCATTAGTAATTACTACTCCTAAATTAGTTGAGCTTTCAACTAACCCTGCTATTTCAACGCTATTAGTATTAATACTATTTGGTATTAAATAAAGTAAGTTTACTGCTTTTTCAGTATCTACTCTTGTAAATACTTTTTCAACTTTTTCTGTATTTTCTAATATTGATACTTTAACTCCTGGATCTTGAGTTTTTAACTCATTTAATAAAATTGGATTCCATGAATTAATTATTTCTTTAGCCTTTTCTAAATCAGCTGATTTTAATGCTATGACTGCATCAGCTTCTCTTGGAATAGCATTATTTTTAGATCCACCATGAACCTCTGCTAGCTTATAATCTAATTCTAATAAAGATTTAAGAATTCTACCCATAATCTTATTAGAGTTTCCTCTTTCCTTATTAATTTCCATTCCAGAGTGACCACCTTTTAGTCCTCTTACAGCAATATGTAAGAAATTGTTGTATTCATTAACTTCTTCTAAGTTTACCTTTAATAAATGCTTACTTCTTACTCCACCAGCACAGCTTACTAATAAATGTCCTTCTTCTTCATTGTCTATATTTAAAAGAATCTTACCAGTAATATCATCTTTAGAAACAGCCATTGCTCCTGACATACCAGTTTCTTCATCTGTAGTAATTAAAACTTCTAAAGGTGGATGAGGAATATCTGTAGAATCTAATACTGCTAATGAATAAGCAACTGCAATTCCATTGTCAGCTCCTAAAGTAGTATCTGTAGCATAAACCATATCATCTACTATTCTCAATTTTAATGGATCTTTTTCAAAGTCATGGTCAGTTCCTTTATTTTTTTCACAAACCATATCCATATGTCCTTGAAGAATTACTGTAGGTGAATTTTCATATCCCTTAGTTCCTGGCTTTTTTATAATTACATTTAATGCTTTGTCTTGAATTACTTCTAAATTTAACTTCTTAGCAACACCTACTAAGTAATCACTTATAGCTTTCTCATTTCCTGATCCTCTTGGTATTTGAGAAATTTCTTCGAAATATTGAAAAACCTTTTTAGGTTCTAAATTTTGTAAAACATTCATAATACTATCTCCTTTGCTTCCTAATATATGTTAGAATTATATTATAAAATAAGTATATCATAGTATATATGATACTTAAATTTTATTTTTTTATTATACTTATTCAGAAAATTCCTAATTTTTAATAATTGAGGTGGTATTATGCAAAAAACAAAAATGATCTTTACTATCGGTCCTGCTAGTGATAATGAGGAAGTTATCAGAAAATTTATCAAAATAGGCATGAGTGCAGCCAGATTAAATTTTTCTCATGGTACTCACGAAACTCATAAAGAAAAAATAGATTTAATAAAAAAAGTAAGAGAAGATTTAAACTCTCCTACTGCAATAATATTAGATATTAAGGGTCCTAAAATTAGAACTCATAACTTTGTTAATGATGGAGTTGAACTTGTAGAAAGCCAAGAATTTTCCTTCTTATGTGAGGATGAAATCCTTGGTGATACAGAAAAATGTACAGTATCATATAAAGATCTATATAAAGACGTAAAGCCTTCTGGAGAAATCTTAGTAGACGATGGGCTTTTAAGATTTAAAATTAAAGAAGTTAATGGAACTGAAATTAAATGTGTAGTTACTGTAGGTGGATTAATTAAAAATCATAAGGGTGTTAATGTTCCTAATGTTAGAATTAACCTTCCCTCAATAACTGAAAAGGATAAAGAAGACTTAATCTTCGGCTGTGAAAATAAAATAGATTTTGTAGCTGCTTCTTTTATAAGAAAAGCTTCTGATATCCAAGATGTAAAAGATGTTTTAAAGACTCATGGTGGAGATTATGTTCAAATTATAGCTAAAATAGAAAATCAAGAAGGCGTAGATAATATAGATGAAATAATTGAGGTATCTGACGGAATAATGGTTGCTAGAGGTGATATGGGAGTTGAAATTCCTATAGAAAAAGTTCCAATAATCCAAAAGAAAATTATTAGAAAATGTAATGAAGCCGGTAAGATAGTAATAACAGCTACTCAAATGCTTGATTCTATGATAAGAAATTCTCTTCCAACTAGAGCAGAAGCTTGTGATATATGTAATGCTATCTTCGATGGAACTGATGCAATTATGTTAAGTGGAGAAAGTGCTAGTGGCAACTATCCAATAGAAGCTGCTGAAACTATGTCAAGAATAGCAATAGAAACTGAAGAAAACCTTGATTATAATTATTTAAATAGAAGGCTTAAAGAACCTTCACTTACTTCCTTCTCAGAAACTATTAGTTACTCTGCTTGCAGAAGCTCAAATCTTCTAAATACAAAGGCAATAGTAGCAGCAACTAGTAGTGGCGCAACTGCAAAACTTATTTCAAAATATAGACCTAAGTGTCCAATAATTGCAATTACCCCTCATGAAGAAGTAAGGAGAGGATTAAATTTAAACTTTGGAATATTCCCACTTAAGTGTGAGATGTTCAATACAACTGATGAAATATTAGTTGAAGCTAAGAAAGTCGCAACTAAATTGTCCTTTGCAGAAAATGGAGATGATATAATAGTTGCAGCAGGTATGCCAAATGCAGTAACTGGTGGAACTAATATGTTAAAAATAGAGAAATTATAAAATTCTAAGCATTTTATAATGAAAAAATGAAAGAGTGAAGAAAGTGCTATCGCACAATGAAAAAATTAATTTTAAATAATTATTTTAAATTTAAAATTAATCTCTCATGCGATAGCATAATCTATATAATTTAAGAGGTTTTGCATAGCAAAACCTCTTAAACTCCTTCATTTTTTAATTATTTCATTTCTTCATTATTTCATTATTTAAAGAAGTCTTTAAATAAGTCTCCTAAAGAAACTCCATCATCAATATCATTGTATTTTAAGTATTCTTTAGATTTTTCTTCTGCATCTTTTATAGTTAAAGAAACCCTCTTATTTGTTTTATCAACATCTAAAACCTTAACCTTTACTTTTTGTCCTAAAGTTAATACATCAGAAGGCTTAGCTATATTCTCTTCAGTAATTTCATTTATATGAACTAATCCTTCAACTCCTGGATATAATTCAACAAAAGCACCGAAGTTTAAAAATTTAACTACTTTTCCTTCAATAACAGTTCCTATTTCTAATTTTCCTTCATTCATAGTCCAAGGATCTTCATTTATATCTTTTAAGATTAGTGATACTCTTTCATTTTTAGTATCTACTTCTCCTACAAATACTTCTACTTTATCGCCTTCTTTAACTACATCTTCAGCTTTATTTACTCTTCCCCAAGATAAATCACTTAAATGAATAAGTCCTGTTATTCCTCCAATATCAACAATTGCACCTGCTTTAATAAGCTTCTTAACAACTCCTGATCTCTTTTCTCCTGATTTTATTGATTTCCATAATTCTTTTTTATTACTTTCAAAAATAGCATCTTCTAAAATTCTTCTTGATGCAACTACTTTTCTTGCTTTAAAGTCTAATTCTATTATTTTAACTTCTAATTCTTTTCCTATTAGATCAGATAAGATAATTCTTTCTCTAGATGCTAAGGATGCTGGAATAAATACTCTTGTACTTCCATAATAAGCTACTAATCCACCCTTTACTTCTTCTCTTACATAGACCCTTATAACTTCATCATTATTAAAAGCCTTCTTTATATCTTCTCTTTCAGTAATCTCTAAAGCTTTAACTCTTGATAACTGAACATATCCTTCTCCATCATTAGGTGATAAAACATATACTTTAAGCTTATCTCCTTTCTGTACTACCTCTCTTGGATCCTTATCTATGTTTGTTAATTCAGCTTTTTCTATAACACCATCAAAGGCATAATTAATATTTACTGTAACTTCCTTATCGTTAACATCAATAACTTCTCCATCAAGAATGTCTCCAGATTTAATTCTTTTAACATCAAAGTCCTGTAATAAAGCCCCCATGCTTTCTTCTATATTTTGATTTGTCATATTTATTCACTCCTTCAAAACTAGTGTAATAAATTAATTTTAGATTATTCTGATATTGATTACAAGTGATATATGTAATAAATTGTGTAGGAGCCTTAGAACTTCTTTTTTCAGCCGTTTGTCTTATGGAGCATATTATATTTATATTTGTGGTTATATTGGCAATTTAAAACTACTATTCATCTATTTTTTTATTAATTATGATATAATAATTAATAAAGAACTTTAATCCGAATTAAAAGTTATTTATTAACTCTTAACAAGGTAGTATTAACTATTAAATAAGAGATAATTAACGATTTGCTTAGATTGATTTATCTATTTAGGTAAATATTACTTATTTGTTTATAATTTAGGCTTAAATGAAGTTTGTAAATTATATATTTTCTATATAAAATAATATCATAATCTTTTTTCTTGGGGGTGAGCTTTATAAAAAGAAACAATCATAAAAAAATAATATTTACTTTATTTTTAACCTTTATCTTTTTAACTTCTAGTTTCCTTATAGATACTATTCCTATTTTTGATAGCATTACTCAAGGTGAAACAGTAGTACTGGCAAAATCAAAAGGATCTAGTAGTTTCAAAAGTTCAGGAGGATTTAAAAGCTCTAGTAGTAAGACTTCTAGTAGTACTTTTAAATCAAGTGGAGGAAAATCTAATGTAAGCAAGTCTACTAGTGGTTTTAAAAGTGGTTCTTTTAGTAGTGGTAGTTCTAATAAAAGTTCTAGTTCTTCTAGTGGTAATAAAAACTCTAGTTCTTCTTCCAGTAATGACAAGAGCTCTAATAGCTCATCTACATCTGGCAACTTCAAAAGTGGATCTTTTAGCTCAAGTACAGATAAAGGCAAATCTGGGGCCTCAAAAGGTTTTTCTTCAGGGTCTTACAGTTCAACAAATAATACAGATAAAACTCAAGACAAAGATTATAATAACAACACTAGCTATGGTGATTATAATGATTCAGGTGGTTCCTTCTTTGGAGATATGATGTTTGGCCTTAATTCTTTAAGAATGTTTGCCTATGGTTCTAGTAGGGGGAGTGGTTTCTCTATAGGATCAATCATAATAATGGCAATCATCTTTATGATTATAATCAGAATAATAAGATTATATTTAAAAAATAGAAAATACTAATTAATTCTAGGAGGATGTATATGGGAATATTCACAAGAATGTCAAATATGTTAAAGTCAAAGGTTAACTCTACTTTAGATGAAATGGAAAATCCAATTGAGTTACTAGATCAAAAAATAAGAGATATGGAATCACAGTTAAACACAGCTAAGCTTAACTCTGCACAAATTATTGGTAATGCTCATGAAATAAAGAAAAAACTTGACGCAAGTGAAATTGAAGTTAAGGATTACGAAGACAAAATTAAACTTGCTCTATCTAAAAACAATGAAGATTTAGCAAAGAGAGCTTTAGCTAGAAAAATTGAATCTGAAAAGAAACGTGACTCATTAAAGACAAGTTATGATGCTGCTAGAACTCAAGCTGATGCTATCAAGAAAAACTTAGCTGCTTTAGAAGCTGAGTTAAATAAAACAAGAAATTACAGAGATGAAGCTGCTGCAAGATATAGTAATGCTGAAGCTAGCCAAAAAATCAATGAAGTTCTTGCTAATGTACAAACTAAATCTAACTCAATTCAAATTGATAGCATAGAAAGAAAGATCCAAAAGAAGGAATCTTTAGCTAATGGCCTAGGCGAACTTAGAGAAGTTGATACATTTGATAGTGAATTTGAAGCTTTAGATGCAGTTGACTTAGATTTAGAACTTGAAAAATATAAGAATAATAACTAGGTGCTTATATGTCTAATACAATTGAATTTATAACTAAAGAGAGAGAAACTGTTGGTAAAACTTATACAGATGTAACTTATGCTATAAGTGAAGTTTCACCCTTTCTTGATGATAGTATATTAAAGAAAAGAAAGTATTATTCTAAGTTGCCTATCTTAACAAAATATATAGAATTGCTTAATGATGCTGAATATAAAGATAAAAATAAAAAGTTTAGTCTTTTTAGAAAGGACGATACAGTATCTCAGTTAACAAAATATAAGCAGGATAATTTAGAAGCTTTTAACCAATTAACTGATTGTTCTAAATGTACTTGCCTAAATTGTATAAAAGAATGTAGTTTTAGAAGTTGTAGTGGTTGTAGATCGAACTCCTTTATAAAGAGTTGTGATAAATCTAAAATCAATGTTAGACTTCATAAAGACTTTATTTTAAGCTTAACTAACAATGATACTGGAAGATCTAGTAGATATAAAGTATTAGCTACAATTGAAAACTGTGAATTAGATAGACTATATATAGCTCTTGAAAACTTATTGGATTCAAATGATAAGCTAATACTGTATTACTATCCTGGAATCTCATCTGATGACTTCGGTGAAATCACTGATGAAGATGAATTCAACTTAGTTGTTGAAGCATATGAACAAGCATAAAAAGGACAGCCTCTTTAAGGCTGTCCTTTTCAATTAACAGTTATCAATTAATAATTAACAATTTAGGATGCAATTCCTTCAGAATTACTTAAATAAAAAGCTCTATTTTAACCCAACGTTGATATTGAGCTAAATAAAGTTGACATTCATCCGATATCCCCTTGTTAATTATATCTTATTCAATAAACTGATAAAATTTATCTAGGTCAATACTACCACTTGTTATTTGGTAAGTCCTATCTTCAATTCCTATATATTTATTGTCAAACAAGCTTACTTTAGTACCATTCTTATTAGTAATATCAACTTTGTTTGAATATTCAGTAGGAATATCCTTATCATACACTCTTAAAGTATATCTTGAAAGTTTTGGAATAAAATCATCTATTAAGTACTGCTGTTTACTTTCAGCATCAATAGTCTTATCCTTGATTTCAATTGAAATATAATTACTTTGGACTAAATCCAAAACATCGGATGCAGCAATATCTTTTTTATCACATCCTATTAAGAGTAAAGTACAAAGTAATATGCTAATGGATAACTTAACTCTATTTTTCACAAATCCTCCCCCTATTCTCTCTTTGTATGTAATATATTACACAAGCTGATTTTTAAAGTATAGTATTCTAAATCAACACTTATTTAAACCAAAGCTAAATAAAAAACTCAGCTGGCTGAGTTTTATCCTTTATTAATTTGATTCTTCCAATAGTATTTACTCTTATTCCTTTATATCGCAATTGAACTCTCACTATATATTGTGCGTAGGGCGACTTGGAGCTAGCAAGGTCGCCAGAGCATAATATATAGTGAGAGTTCTTTTGTATAACTATCTTGTAAATACTAGTTCTTTTTCTGTAGACATTTCTGGATTAAATGCATAGTTATCAACATCAAACTTTTTAAGTTCTTCAATATCTTCTATTTCATTTTGTATTATATATCTACTCATCATTCCTCTAGCTTTTTTGGCATTAAAGGCTATTATCTTATATTCATCTCCTCTAAGCTCTTTAAAAACTGGAGTTATAATATTAATATTAGGATTGTTTTCTATATTCTCTACTGACTTAAAGTACTCATATGAAGCTAAATTAATAATAGTCTTATTCTTATGATTTTTTAAATCATTTACTAAACATTCTACTAATTCATTTTTCCAAAATCCATATAAATCTTTTGAATCATTTACTTTAAGTTTAGTTCCCATTTCTAATCTATATTCTTTTATTCCATCAAAAGGTCTTAAAACCCCGTAAAGACCAGATAATATTCTTAAATGATCATTTGAATAAAACAGATTTGAATCACTAAAGCTTCCGACATCCATTCCCATATAAACATCGCCTTTAAAGGCTAATAATGCTTGTTTAGCAGTATCTAAAGATGGCGTCCATTTCCCAAATCTTTCTTCATTTAATGTAGCTAACTTTGTACTTATTTTCATAAGTTTTTCTAATTCATAGCTACTATAGTTTTTTATTTCATTAATTATTTCCTGCGATCTTTCTAAAAACCTAGGTTCACTCATAGGTAAATTACTATTCTTTTCTTTAAAGTCTAAAGTTTTTGCAGGAGAAACAACAATTATCATAATTAATCTCCTTTTGTTCTTACATTATTTTTTCTTATTCATTTCATTGTAGCAATAATTTATTATATCACTTCTTTTTATTATTCCAATAAATATTCCCTCATCATCTACTACAGGAACAAAATTTTGGCTTGTTGCAAGTGAAATAAGACTTTCTACATTTGAATTAATTGAAACGCTTTTATGTTTTCTTTTCATTGGTATATCTATTATTCTAACATTTTCTGTATTCTTAAAATTTAAATCTGGAGTATTCTTAAGCTTCCAAAGTAAATCTCCCTCAGTTAATGTCCCAACATACTTTCCATCCTTATCAATTAAAGGAATTGCTGTATATCCGTGATGTTCCATTCTTTCAATAACTTGTCTCATGGTTGCATCTAAATATTCATATATAACCTCATTTTTAGGTGTCAAAAAAAATGCTATATTCATATTTCATCAT
>NZ_JAWGSV010000002.1:0-38724 GCF_032552055.1 Clostridium sp.
CCATAAGAGAAATAAAGGAGTTTTTATTACATTTTCTTATGTTTTTATAATAGTCTCTAGAGAGTTTCCAAAATTTCTGAGGAAAAGCAATATAAGTTAATATAAACTTTAAATCTGATGGACTAAGTTCATTTTCTTCCATATAGGCATCTAAAATATTTATTGTTAAATTAGTTTGCCAGTTAGTATTATCCCTTTTTAATAACCTTCTTAAAAAATAAGATATATCTTTTACTGAATAATCAAATTTACACTTATCAAAATCTATTAAGGCTACATTACTACCGTGTACAATAATATTTTTATTTACGTAATCTCCATGGCAAAGAGATGTAGATAATTCATCACTTATTATAGAGGAAGAAATCTCATAAGAAATCTTAGCTAATTCTAAGTTATCATCTACATTATCTAATATTAGATTTGAAAATCTATCATCATATTTATGAGCATTACTAATGCTTTGAAGTAGTTGGTTAAAATGTTTTCCTATAGTCTCATTGTAATTTTCAAGACCAATCCTTTGTGCACTACCTGATATAGGTTTGAAATTTTTGGAGGTTGTATGTAACTTTCCTAAGGTTTTAGATGATAGAAGCACATGATTAATATTATCAAAATCACATTTATCTCCATCAAGCCAAGGGGTTAAAATAAAAAGCATATTCTTATATTTAACATATCTGTTTCCGTCTACAGTTGGTAAAAGCTTAGGAACAAGAATTTTATTTCTATAGCACCATTCCATAGCAGAATATACATACAAAAGATTCTCTTCATTATAGTAAACTTTTTTTAAGCAAAAACTTTTATTATCAACATCTATCCTATAGACAGCTCTTTGTTTTTCTGTGTCTTTAAATTTTATACTAAATACAGCAGCATTCTTTAAGTTATATAAAGTTAATATATTGTTTTTAATTTCATCTATAGGAAGAAGCTCATCTTTTATAGAGGGTGGTACCTTTCTCATGTATATCTCCTTTTTTATTATTTATTACTAAGATATTAGTAAAAAAAAGAAAATATACTTGGTATTAAATATAAAATTATAAAATATGTTTAAATAGAGGAAAATAGAGAAAAATATAGAATATGTAATATAGAGGTGAGATAGATGAATGTAAGAGAAAAAATGGAGGGTTTTGAGAGGTTGACATTGCTTCCTCAAGCAACATTTAGTAGTGAAAGTCTAGGAAGAAAAGAAGAGGAAGAAAAGGATTCCTTTAGAACTTGCTTCATGGTTGATAGAGATAGAATAATTCATTGTAAATCTTTTAGACGTTTAAAGCATAAAACTCAAGTGTATATTAAAACTTTTGGAGACCACTATAGAACAAGACTTACTCATACATTAGAAGTATCTCAAATAGCAAGAACTATAGGTATAGGAATAGGGATTAATGAATCATTAATTGAAGCAATATCATTAGGTCATGATTTAGGTCATGCAGCTTTTGCTCATAATGGTGAGGAAGTAATTAATGAATTTTTAGATGAAGGTTTTAGGCATAATGAACAAAGCGTTAGAGTAGTTGAAAAACTTGAAAGAGAAGGAAGAGGACTAAACCTAACGGAAGAAGTAATAGATGGAATCCTACATCACAGTGGCTTAAGCAATAATAGTAATAATAAAGCTAAAACTTTAGAAGGTAGAGTAGTTAAAGTAAGTGATAAGATAGCTTATTTAAATCATGATATAGATGACTCTATAAGAGCTGGACTTTTAAGAGTAGATGATTTACCTAAAGAAGTAATAAAGGTCTTAGGGAAAACCCATTCTGAAAGAATTGAAACTTTAGTAACTGATGTAGTTAAAAATACAACAGTAGCTTTAGAAAAAGGAATATTTGATATTGAATTTAGTAAAGAAGTATGGGAAGCTATGACGGAACTTAGAAGGTTTATGTTTAAAAATGTATATTTAGGAGATATTCTAAGAGTAGAGAGGAATAAAGCAAAATTTGTGTTAGAAAATATCTTAAATTATTATTATAATCATGAAAATGAATTACCTGATATTTACAAAAAGATAGCTAAGAAAGAAGGCTTAAAAAGAGCTGTAGCTGACTATGTTTCTGGGATGAGTGATGATTATTGTTTAAATATGTTTAACAATTTATTCGTTCCTAAACTTGTAATTTATTAAAAATAAAATAAACAAAGTTGAAAAAAATAGAGGAAATTTAATATTGATAAAGAATATAAATAAAGAAGATTTAATAAAAACCTATAAAAATTTTCAAATAAAGAAGGATTTTAATAAAAAATGTCGAAATTATTATAGGTTGACCAAAAATATAAGTAAGGAGGTGAATCTCCTTGCAGATTTCTGAAGAGATTCTAGAAAAAATTAAAGAAGCAAATGACATTGTAGATGTAATCTCTGAGTCAGTTAGACTTAAAAAGTCTGGAAGAAGCTTTTCAGGATTATGTCCATTCCATAATGAAAAATCCCCATCCTTTTCTGTTTCACAAGAAAAGCAGATTTATAAATGTTTTGGATGCGGCGAATCTGGGAATGTAATTACTTTTGTTATGAAAAACAAACATATGCCTTTCATGGATGCAATCAAATTTTTAGCTGATAGATCTAACATTGTTCTTCAAGAAGAAGCTAGAGTAAATCCCACTGCAAGAAAAAAAGAATTATTATATAAAGTAAATGTAGAAGCAGGTAGGTTTTTTTATTCTAACTTAAGAGCTAATAAAATTGCAAAAGAATATTTTCTAAATAGGGGCATAAGAGAAGAAACTATTAAAAAGTTTGGATTAGGATATGCAAAGGACAGCTGGAATAATTTATTATTTCATTTAAGAAAGCTTGGATATAAGGATGAAATCTTATTAGAAGCTGGATTAGTACTTACTTCAGAAAAGACTGGCAATAATTATGATAGATTTAGAAATAGAGTAATGTTTCCAGTTTTTGATTATAGGGGGAAGGTAATAGGCTTTGGTGGGAGAGTCTTAGATGATTCTAAGCCGAAATATTTAAATTCTCCTGAAACTTTAGTTTTCCAAAAAGGTACTAATTTATATGGCCTAAACTTTGCAATAAAAAGTAATATGCAGGAAAGATACTTTATTATGGTAGAAGGATATATGGATTTAATAACCTTGCATCAATATGGAATTACAAATGTTGTAGCCTCATTAGGTACTGCATTAACAGAAAATCAAGCAAGATTATTAAAAAGGTATGCTGATAAAGTAATCATTTCTTATGATGCTGATGTAGCGGGGCAAACAGCTACTATGAGAGGGTTAGAAATATTAAAAAACGCAGGTTTTGACGTTAGAGTTTTAAGTATTCCTCAAGGAAAAGACCCAGATGAATATGTAAGAAGTAATGGAAAAGAAGCCTTTATTAAGCTAATTAATGATGCAGAAGGCCTGGTAGATTACAGAATTAAAAAAGCTGGTGAAAATATAAACTTTAAAGACAGTAATGACTTGATAAGATATGGTAAAAAGGTTACAGAAATATTGGCAAAGGTAAATCCTATCGAAAAGGATATCTATATTAAAAAGATATCAGAAAATACAGGTATAAGAGAACAGGCTTTATATGACTTACTATCAAATGAAATGACAAAAAATATTAAAAATCAAGAATTTATGAATAATAAGGAAGAAAATGGAACAAAATTATATAAGGAGCCTGCATTTCTTAAGGCAGAAAGAGCTCTATTAAAATTATCTCTAGAAGATGAATATTTTGATTTCATTAACAAACTAATAAACCAAGAAGAGTTAATTCTTCCAGAACATAAAGAGATTTTTTCTATTATTAAAGAAGCTAAAAAGGGAAACATAAATAATATAATCACTTTTTTAGAAACAAGGTGTACTGAAATTAAAACTATTGAAGAAATTGTAAAAATTAAAGATCAAGAAGTTTTAACAGGAAAAGATAATAAAAAGCTTATAGAGGATTTAGTTAGACAGATTAATAATTATAAATTGAATACACGTAAAAAAGAATTAAAGCAAAAGCAAAAAGCTTTAGAGGCACAAGGGAAGATTGAAGAGTCTATACAAATTGCAATTGAGCTAAATAAGCTAATGAATAGCTAAAGAGAGGTGTAGATGCAGTTGGCAATAACGGAAGGAGGTAAAAACATGTTAGATGAAAAAACAAAAGCTAAGCAGGTTAAAAAAGATAATGATGATAGAAATAACAAGATGAATATTGTAAAGAATCTGCTAGATAAAGGGAAGAAAAGCGGTACTTTAACATATAAAGAAATAATGGATGAGATAGAGAACATTGATTTAAGTCCAGAACAAATTGAAAAAATTTATGAAGTTCTAGAATCAATGGGTATAGAAGTAATTGGTGAACCAAGTGGTGCAGAAGAAGTCGAAGAAGAAATAGATTTAACAATTCCAGAAGGTATTGCAATAGACGATCCAGTAAGAATGTATTTAAAAGAAATAGGTAAGGTACCACTATTATCTTCAGAAGAAGAAATAGAACTTGCTAATAGAATTGAAAATGGTGATCAAAGAGCTAAGAAAAAGCTTGCTGAAGCAAACCTTAGACTTGTAGTTAGTATTGCAAAAAGATATGTAGGAAGAGGTATGTTATTCCTTGACCTTATTCAAGAAGGAAATCTTGGACTTATCAAGGCTGTTGAAAAGTTTGATTACAGAAAAGGCTTTAAGTTTTCTACTTATGCAACATGGTGGATAAGGCAAGCAATTACTAGAGCTATTGCAGACCAAGCAAGAACTATAAGAATTCCAGTTCACATGGTTGAAACTATTAATAAGCTTATCAGAGTTCAAAGACAATTATTACAAGAACTTGGAAGAGATCCATTCCCAGAAGAAATTTCTAAGGTTATGGATTTACCAGTAGATAAGGTTAGAGAAATTCAAAAAATTGCTCAAGAACCAGTATCCCTAGAAACTCCAATAGGTGAAGAAGAAGATTCACACTTAGGAGATTTCATTCCTGATGATGACGCTTTAGCACCAGCAGAAGCAGCAGCATTTACAATGCTTAAGGAACAATTAATTAATGTTTTAGATACTTTAACTCCAAGAGAAGAAAAGGTATTAAGACTTAGATTTGGATTAGATGATGGTAGAGCAAGAACTCTAGAAGAAGTTGGTAAGGAATTTAACGTAACTAGAGAAAGAATTAGACAAATAGAAGCAAAAGCTTTAAGAAAGTTAAGACATCCATCAAGAAGTAAAAAACTAAAGGATTACTTAGATTAGCACCTATTGGTGCTAATTTTAATTTTAGCAAGGAGAAGGAAATTTATGCAACTAAGCAAAAGATTAAGTTTTATAATAGATAATTTAGATGAAAACACAACTGTTTTAGCAGATATAGGAACAGATCATGGTTATGTACCTTTATACGCAATAAAAAATGGTTTATGCAGTAAGGCTATAGCAATAGATATAAATAAGGAACCTTTAGGTAAGGCAAGATTAAATGCTATCTTAGAAGGTGTTGGAGATGAACTAGAATTTAGACTTGGAAGTGGACTTGATCCACTTGAAGTAGGAGAAGTTGAAACAGTTATTATTGCAGGAATGGGTGGAAATCTAATAAAAGGTTTATTAGAAGAAAACATAGATAAGGTAACTGAGTTAAATTATTTATTATTACTACCGGCTCAAAATCCAGAAGTTTTAAGAGAATATTTATATACTAATGATTATGAAATAATAGATGAATTACTTTGTGAAGAAGAAGGAATTTATTATGAATTATTTAAGGTAAGAAAGAAGTCTGGAGAATCTATGGCATTAGATCCAATATACTATGAATTTAGTCCAAGACTTTTAATGAAAAAAGAGCCTTTAATGAAAGAATATTTAATTTCTAAAAAGAAAGAATATGAAAAAATATTAGGGCTTATTACAGAAAGCACTATTAATGCAAAAGAAAGAAGAAATGGTGTTATTGAGAAAATAAGCATTATAGATAATATGATTAACCATTTTTAAAATAAAAAATTACATATGTTTAATATAAGATGTGGCTATTGCATAATATAAGATTTAAAGTTTAGAATTTTTTTGGATGTTATCTATCTAAAGAAAAAAATTAACAAGATCTTTAGTGCGATAGCTGCATTTTATTAGCATATAAGGTGAAATGAAAATTTTACATTTTAATAAGTTAATTAAAGTAGCATAAGTCATCAAAATGTAGATTGTTTGTTGAAACATATATATAATGGAAATATAACTTTAAAAGATAATTTAGGTTGTTAAGGAGGCAGGAAGATGAAGAAGGTAAAAGAAATTATTGAGGTAATGGAGGATTTTGCTCCATTAAATTTAAAAGAGGATTTTGATAATGTTGGCTTAATGGTTGGAGATAAGGAGTCTGAGGTAAAAAGAGTTCTTTTAGCATTAGATTGTACATTAGATGTAATAGAAGAGGCTAAAGAAAAAAAGGTTGATTTAATAATTACTCATCACCCCTTACTATTTAAAAAGCCAAGCAGTATAACTACTGATACATTAACAGGTAAAAAAATAATTAAATTAATAAAGAATAATATTAATCTTTATTCTAGTCATACTAACTTGGACTCAGCAAAAGAAGGGCTAAATGAGACTATAGTAAATATTTTAGGATATGATTCTGAAGAACTTATAGAGTTAAATAAAAATGCAAGAAATTCTAATGAGGGACTTGGAAGAATAATTAGGTTAGAAGAGTCTATTTTCTTAGATGAGTTTGTAAATGATGTTAAGAAAAAACTTAATATAAGTAATGTGAAATTAGTTAGAGCTTCAGATAAGGTTAAAAATATAGCCGTTATAAATGGAAGTGGAAGTAGCTTTTTAGATATAGCTTATAGAAGAGGCGTAGATTGTGTTATTACAGGAGATACTACTTATCATTATGCTTCAGACTATAAGGAAATGGGCCTATCTATAATTGATACAGGTCATTTCCCTTCTGAGTGGATAGTATTTTTAGAAGTAATAAATAAGATTAAAGATAAATTAAAAGATTTAGAAATACTAGTATCTGAAAATAGTAAAGACCCATATACTTATGCTTAAATTAGAAGGCCTTACACAATTTTTCTCCCTTAGCATAAAGTAATAATAAGATATAAGTTGGAATAAGGTTTCTTATTTTATTAAGATATATTTCTTATTTGAAATATATCAGTTAGAAAATTATGCTCAACTTATATAAAAATTAAACTATATGATTTCAATTAATGGAATTTACTTAAAAATTATTTTTGTACTTATAATTTTATAAGACTTAAAATGTAGATTACTAATTGAAAGATATAGTATTATAGGAGTTGAAGCTATGGGAAAATCCTATTATTCCAAAAGAAAAGGTGGATCTTGGGGGAAAGTCTTTCAAGATGGAGTAAAAGATATTTTTGAAGGTATAGGCAAAAGCCTTTCCAAAAGAGTTCCTGTTATAAGAAATTGTTGTAATCCAGCTGCAAGGATATGTATTTTTGTACTTATAGCAATAACTCTTTTATTTTCAGGGATTGGATTTTACTCTTGGGTTATTTTAATTATGCTAGTAATAATACTACAATTTGTGTAGACTTACAAAAAATTCATTTGTATTATTAATAAAGTTATGGTAATATAAATTTTGCGAGTAAGACATGCAATCGCTGCTAGACTAGATCTAGGAGAGGAAAGTCGGAGCTCCATAGGGCAGGGTGCTGGATAACGTCCAGTCAAGGCGACTTGAAGGAAAGTGCAACAGAGAGATACCGCCTAAGGTTAATTACTAACAAGATTTTTAGTTTTGCTAGTAACTTAGGTAAGGGTGGAAAGGCGAGGTAAGAGCTCACCAGCATCATGGTGACATGATGGCTATGTAAACCCCACCTGGAGCAAGGTCGAATAGGGAAACATAATGGGGTAGCCCGCTCCGTTTCCGGGTGTACCGCTTGAGCCCATTGGCAACAATGGGCCTAGATAGATGATTGCTTAATACAGAACTCCGCTTACGGCTTATCTCGTACCAAGTATTTATAAGGGTTTAAGGGTGGTTGGTTTATTATTTGCCCTTATTTTGCCCTTATAAAATATTATCCATTATATTAGAAATAACATCCGTTGCATGTTTATTCATTTTATCTGTAACATGACTGTAAATGTCAGAGGTGGTTTGCATTAAGGAGTGACCTAATCTCTCTTGCAATGTTTTCATATCAACGCCACCTTCTAAAAGTAATGTTGCATTAGTATGTCTTAGATCATGCCAACGGATATTCTTATTTATACCATGTGATTTACACAATCTTTTTAATCGTTGCAAAAAATTACTTGGGGTAATAGCTTTACCATTTTCCCATGTAAAAATCAAACTGTAATCTTGATTATTAAAAGTATTTTTTTCGTAAAAAGGACCATATTTAAGTTTGTTTTTTTGTTGTAATTTAATATGATTTTTGTATTTCTCACATAAGGTATTACTTATAGGAAGTTCTCTATAAGAACCTTCTGTTTTTAATCTGGATATAACATATTTATTTTCTACTCTAATAAATGCTTTATCTATTTTAATTTTATTAGAATCAAAGTCTATTACATCTGTACATATTCCACACATTTCACCACGTCTAATTCCAAGCTCTAAAGCTGTATCTAAAGCTAATCTCATTATATAATCTTCATAGATATTTTCATTAAGAGAATTATATATTAATTTAAATTCATCTAGTGTTAAAATATTTGCCTTATATTTTTCTCTTTTAGGGGTATCTACATAATTGCATGGATTATTAATAATCATTTGTAACTTTAAAGCTTTATTAAGAGCAGTATTTAAGACCCCAAAGTTAAATTGAATAGATGTCTTACTTAATTTTAATCCCTTTAGAAATTTAATGTACTTTTCAATGTGTATAGGCTTTAAGTCACATAATCTTATATTGCCAATAGATTTATTAATTTTAGTTTCAACAGCACATTTATATTTATAATAAGTATTATCTGATTTTTCATCCTTTATATAATCTTCTAACCAATCATGAAGGTAATCACATAAAAGAATTTCTTCTGGTCTTGCTATTCCTGCATAAATCCTATTAAGTTCTTGATTCAATTTTTTTAATGCTTCTGATTTGGTGCTTCCGCCAATTCTTTCAATTTGCTTTCTAACTCCATTTTCATATTCATAGTATCTGTAGTACCATTTGCTTCCTCTTTTTCTTATACTTCCATTCATAAAAACACCTCCTTAAGAATGTATGTTCTTTAAAAGTTAAAAAAATTTAAGTTGGCTGTTGTTTTAAACTTAAGTTCAACTAGTTCTGTAGGTACATTGTAGCAAGAAGCTAGTTGGTTGATGGAGTAGCCACTAATATAGTCAATATCATCTTCATTTACTTCTAATAGCAATTCAGCTGCGAATAGATTAGCTTCATATTCTTTTTTTGATGTATTTATATTTTTAACACTTGAGAAGAAACAAGATGATTTAGGATGAAGTATAGCGTGACCTATTTCATGTGCTAATACATACCTTTTCTCTTCTTCATTCATTGAAGAGTTTAACCATATAACCTTTCTCCTATTTATATATTTGTACATCCCCAATGGTTTTCCTAGTGGTACAATTATCAAAACTACATCTAATTGCTGTGCTAACTCATAAGGGCAATTAGTATTATGTTTCTTTTTTAAATTCATCACTACCCTTTTAACATAATCATTCATTTAAAAGCTCACCTACTTTTTATATTTCTTTGGTGTGTACTTCTCTTTATTTTTAATCTTAATTTGCTCTAAAGCAATTTTCATAGCAGATTCTATTAAATCTAAGTCACTTTCATCTAATGCGTGGCCATTGTAATAAGCTGTGCCATCTGTACCAGATCTAAACTCATCAATTAATTCTTTCAAATCATTATTTATAGATTTTTTATCCCTTTGATTTAAGTTAGTATTAGATTCATTTTTCTCAGATACTATATCACTTAGATTAACATTTAAACTATAACTTAATGCTTTTAATGTTTCTAGGCTTGGGTTATACCTGTCATTTTCTATATCTGCAAGATAAGAACGAGAAATATTTGATTTTTTAGCTAATTCTACTTGAGTAAGTTTATTTTGCTTACGCAAGCTTTTTATTCTTTCACCAATACTCATAACAACCTCCTACAGTCGGGAATACCGACTTATGAATTAATTATATATTTAAAAAGTCGGAAATGCAATACATAAAATGACGGAAATACAAGGATGTAATAGCGTGAGAGAGAAATATAATCCTAATCCTTTAATTTGGTTCAATATGGTCGGAAATACACGAATATAAAGCTTGTACAAATGACGGATATACAATACAATTAATTCATGAGGAGGCGATAATATGACAACAATGATATCGAAAGAGATAGGTAAAGAAATTAAAAAAGCAAGAGAAAATAAAGGCTTAACGCAGCAAGAATTATCTTCTAAGGTAGAAATATCAAGAAATTATTTATCAGATATTGAATGCGGAAGATATTTACCAAGTGTACCTAAATTACTATCCCTTTCTACAGAACTAAAGATAGATTTAAACATATTCAAAAATGACGGAAATACAAGGAGGGGTTAGAGTGGAACTTTATTTATTGACTGTAAAAGATGTAGCAGAAAGGTTAAAAGTAAATGTTAATTATGTTTATGAGTTAATCAAAAAAGGGCACTTAGAAGCATTGAAGCTAGGCAGTATGAAAGTTACTAATGTAGAACTAGATAGATTCATAGCAAGTGCAAGTGGAAGTGATTTTACAGACTTAGACAATGTTGTATCTTTGGAAACTTTACAGAACAAAAATTAAGGAGGACAAGCTATATGAATAATAAAATTGTGAAAATTAATAACACTGATTTATCAGTAAAAGAATTTAATGGACAAAGGGTAGTAACATTTAAAGATATTGATATGTTACATGAAAGAGTAGAAGGAACTGCTGATAGAAATTTCAGAGAAAATAAATCGAATTCTGATGGAAGCCAAAGATTTATTGAAGGTGAGGATTACTTTGTTTTAAGAAAAAGTCAAAACAACGAAATTCGTGGATTAGAAATTCCGAATAGAGGAATAACTCTTGTCACAGAAAGTGGTTACTTAATGTTAGTAAAGTCACTTCAAGATGATTTAGCATGGAAGGTTCAAAGAGAATTAGTTAATAACTATTTTAGATCCAAGAAAGTAGTTAAGAAACTATCTACAGAAGAACTTCTAGAACTTCAATTTAGATATGCAAAGGAAGTTAAAGAAGAAGTTGCAGAACTTAAGGAAGATTTTAATGATTTTAAAGGTAATAGTCCACTATTTAATATCGAGTGTAAAGAACTTCAAGCATTGGTAAGGAAAATAGGAATAATACACCTAGGTGGATATAAGAGTGCTGCCTATAAAGATAATTCCTTAAGAGGAAGAGTATATGCAGATATTCAGCATCAACTTAAAAGAGAGTTTGGAGTTACTAGATATGAAGCTATAAAGAGAAGTCAATTAAGTAAAGCTAGAGAGTTAGTTAAAAATTATATATTACCTACAGTATTAAGGGATGAAATTGTACAGGTAAATAATCAAGTAGATTTTGAGGAGGTAATTTAATATGGAAAGATTTTTAGAAGTTCATGACACAGTTATTAATATAAAGGATATAAGAAGGGTTGAGTTTATATCAGATGATATTTATTTAGGGTTATTACCTATAGTAAATGGTGAAGTTGCAGTAGATTTCGTAGATTTTACTTATGCAAAGATACACACATTTGATAATAGAGAAATAGATTTAGAGATAGATTTGTATGCTCCAGATGAAGGGGAAACAGAAGATTTTTGGATTGATAAAAATAGAGCTTATATAAATATGAGTATGACTAAAATATATGAATTACTTAATCCAGTAAAAGTTACAGAACTTGAATATACAGAAGGTTCTTAAGATGTTGTATGTAGCTAAAATATACGCTCTAGCTTTACTTAAGATAAGTTCTGGAATAGGAATATACCTATTAATAATATTAAGTCTTATGGCTATTACAAGATACTTAACTAAGGATAAGGCTATATTTACGAAACAATTAATAAAACTAAGGAGGTGGGTGTATGGATGTAATACTATTACAAAATAGTAATGGAATTAAGTTAGAAAGGAGTAAAAGACCATGGGTAAAATTATGCGAGAACTTTTTGAAAGGGATAAAGCTTTAGAATTAGCAAGAGAAATTGAAAAAGTTAAAGAAGATATGACTAATCAATTAGATGTAAAAGCAGTTACCAGATTAGTTGCAGAACAATATAAAAAAAATCACCTTCATTGCGACCAAACAGATGAAGGCGATAACGAAAAAATTCTTAATGATATTTTAACAGATAAATTAGAAATAGACAACCATGGAGTTTATAGAGAAGATGGACAAACCATAAGGGGGTTAGATGAAGTATGAAAGCATTTAAAGTGTTATTGAAAATATTGGTAAGTATTATAAACATACTGAATGAAGAAGGCTTTAAGCTTTACGATTCTAATGACCAAGATTGGTATATATCTAACATTAGATATGATGGCATGGACGATAGATTATATTTTGATACTGAGGAGGATAAGTAAATGGCAGAAGAAGTTAAGGAATTAAAAGCAAAGATTAAGGAATTAGAAGAACAATTAAAGGTAAATGAAAAACCACTTAATATATATCAAAAGTTACAAAGATGTAGAATTGAAGTTCAATCAGTAGGAATAACGAAGTCTGGGAAAGGTTATGCGAATTTTGGATATTTTGAACTAGGTGATTTCCTTCCAACAATAAATTCTTCATGTAATAAATATGGATTAACACCTATATTCAAATTTGAAAAAGAAAAAGCTTCTTTAACTGTTATTGATAGTGATAATCCAGAAGTATCAATATTATTTGAAACACCTATAGAGCTAGCTGTAATAATGAAAGGTTCAGCTATACAGCAAATAGGAGCAACACAGACCTATGCAAGAAGATATTTATATATGATGGCTTTTGAAATAGCAGAAACAGATTTAGTAGAAGAAGTTGAACCGGACCAAGATAAAATAGAGGGAGAAGAAAAAATAGGAACAGTTCACGCTAATTTGATGAAGAAACTTATAGAAGAAACTGAAACAGAAATAACAAGTTTCTTAAGATATGCAGGAGTTTCTAAAGTAGAAGATGTTAAAAAGAAAGACTATCCAGAGCTATTAAAGCTTTTAGAGAAAAAGAAGAGTGATCTTAAGAAGAAAATAGATGCTGAAAAAGCTAGAAAGCAAAAAGAAGAACTAGCTAAGCAACAAGAAGAATTAAAAAGACAAGAAGAATCTCAACAAGAAAACTTTGAATTTTAGGGGGAATATAAATGGATATACAAGTAAATAAACAATTACCAGTTATAACTATAAATTTTGATGAAGTTAAATCTAACTTAGTAGAAAATATGGAGAATTATAAAGGGTTAGTTGTTACAGAAGAAAGTTTAAAAGATTGTAAGGCTACTCAAAAGGATTTAGCAGGACTTAGAAACAAGTTAGATACTTATAGAAAAGATGTTAAGAAAGAAATGGAGAAACCTATTAAGGACTTTGAAGGGCAATGTAAAGAGCTTATAGGACTTATAGAAGAAGTTGAAAAGCCTATTAAGTTAGGAATTGTTGAATTTGATAATAAGAAGAAAGAAGAAAAAAGATTAAAAGCACAAGAAATAATAGCTAACATAGTAATTACATTAGGGTTAGAGAAAAAATATTCAGAGCAATTAACTGTATTAGATAAATATTTAAATCTTTCAGCTAGTGCAAAAAGTGTTGTTGAAGATATAGAGCAAAGAGCTGCAGCATTAAAACAACAACAAAATTCAGATAAGGCTAAAGCAGAAATGTTAAAAGCTACTATAGAAACTACATTAGAAGGAGTAAATAAATCTCTAAAAACTCCTTTAGAGTATAAAGACTTTGAGAAGTATATAGAGTTTGGATGGGATATAGCAAGAATAGTTAGAGAAATAAATGATAGAGCAGATCTAGTTAGAAAGGCAGAGCAACCTAAAGAAGAACCTAAGCAAGAAATAGAATTACCTGTAGATTTAAATCCTAAAATACCAATAGTAAAAGAGATTAAGGAAGATGAATCATTATTTTATGTAGATGTTCATGTGGAGCATAATATTGAAGCTATACAAGCTTTAAGTAAGTTCTTAAAGGATAAAGGATATGTTTATAAGGTTCATAGTAAAGGAAAGGTTAAATAATCCTTACAAGGGGGTTAGAAATGGATAAGGAATCTAAAGGATTTATAAAATTAGATAGAAACATCTTTGACCATTGGATATTCCAAGATGCAGAAAAGTTTAGAGCATTTGTGGACCTTATCCAATTAGCTAGATGGAAAGATGAAAAATTATTAATAGGAAATGATGTTGTAACAGTTCCAAGAGGGAGTTATTACACCTCGGAATTGAAATTATCAGAGCGTTGGAGTTGGTCCAGAAAAAAGACAAGAGAGTTCTTAAAATTATTAGAAAATGAAAAAATGTTAATCAAAAAAGGTACAACAAAGGGTACAATGCTAACCATTGAAAACTATAGGTTTTACCAAGATGAAGGGACAACGAAAAGCACATCAAAAGAACATCAAAGGAACAACGAAGGGTACATCAAAGGGACATCAAAGGAACATCAAAAGAACAACGAAGGGTACACAAAAGAAGAAATTAAAGAAGTTAAAGAAATTAAAGAAGTTAAAGAAATTAAAGAAGTTAAAGAAATTAAAGAAGGGGAAGAAATGAAAGAAGGAAAAGAAAATATAACTGTACTTCCTTCCATTTCCTTTCCAACTCCAAGACATAAATTTATATATGAAAATGTAACAGAGAATAGTTATAAGACATGGTTTGAAAATTCAATTATAGAAGAATTTGAAACTGAAATAGTAATAACAGCTAAGAATAAACTTAGTAAAGATATTATAGAGAGTAAGTTTTTAGAAATGTTAAAGATATTAACTGGAAAGAAAATAACTGTTAAGGAGGATTAAGTATGAAAGAATTAACATTTAAAGAGGTTATAGCAAATATAAAAGAAGGTGAAGTTTGGGAAGGGGAATGTAGAATTATAAAATGTATAAATAGCAATATAAGCATATGGAATAAAGATGGTTGTAAAAGTGATTGTTTTCTATTTATAGATGATTATAAATTCAAACTACAAAGGAAAGAATATACTTTTGAAGAAGCATTTAAAGCGTTAGAAGAAGGCAAGGAAATAGAAAGTGTTGAAAGTCTTGGTAAGTATAAGAAAATAGGAGATATCTATAAAACAAATAATCGCTTAGGTGAATGGATTTTTGCAGGGAACTCACTAAACTTCTATGAGATAAAAGGTAAGTGGTATATAAATGACTAGAGAAATACACTTCTGCAGAGAATGTGGGACAAGCTATGGAGTAGAGCTTCATCATATTATATTTCGAAGCGAAGTAAAGGCATTAGAACATTGTAAATTAAATCATACCTATCTTTGCGGCAAGGATCATAGAGGAACTAATGGACCTCATGGAAGTAAAGGAGCAACAGCCAATAGAAAACTTAAGCTAGAGTTTCAAAATAAATTAGAAATGCTCTTTGATAAAGCTTATTTAACTAAAGAAGAAATAAACGAAGTATTACAGATATCAGATAAGGCACTAGACAGGCTCTTAAAGACATTAAGTTTACAGAAGGATAGATATGTTAGGGAAGAAGTTATAAGGCAATGTATGGGTGGTAGATTGATTGTAGAGGAAGGTAAAGAATGAATCCACAACAGATAATAAATAAAATGAATCAATGTTTAATGGCAATGCAGAAAGGGAATATAGAATATAAATCTTTAGGATTAAAGAAAGCTGCTGCAGAAGAAAGATATAGAGTAGCATTACAAAAAGAAATGGCTAGATTGAAGCTAGAAGGATATAGAGTAACAATAATACCAGATATGGCTAGAGGGAATGAAGAAGTAGCACATTTAAGACTAGAAAGAGATATAGCAGATGTTAATTATACAGTATGTAGAGATAGCTTAAGGTATAACGAAAAGGAACTAGACATACTTAGAAGTCAGTTAGCGTGGTTAAAGGTAGAGTTTAAGAATAGTTAGGAGGTAGGGAATGAAAGTAAAATTAGTATGTGAAATAGAAGCAGATATTATTGATAAAGAAGAGTTAGAATCTATACAAGCAAATATAAGCAGCAGAAGTGCTATGACATCTATGGAAAATCTTTGGGAAAGGATAATAAAGAAAACATTAAAAGATATATGTCCTTACCCAGTATATTGCAATAAAAGAGTTAAAGTTAGAACAAAATACTTAAAAGAAGATGATGAAACACAAGAATTTCAACTTGGTGATACTGCTTATATGATAGATGAAGATTATAGATTTTTTGAGAGTAAAGTTTATAAAATCGAGTTGGATAACGGAAGATATTACTATGATACAAATGATTGTGATTTTGAATCAAGTGATATTGGAAAGTGGGTTTTTAAATCATATTTAGATAGACAACTCTATTTAGAATCAAAGATGGGGTAAGAATTTAATATAAGGAGAATAGGAGTAAATCCAACATAGTTATATATTCCTATTCTCATATAATAGTCAATTTCAATAAAGAAGGTGAGTAGATGGATAGGAATTATGTAATTGTGTGTAATAGGCATAAGAGTATATATGGAGGTTTATTGTTTTGGGGACAAAAAACAGAAGATAAGGAGAAAAGAAGTTTCGGAGGATATACAGGAGATATCAATAAGTGTGAGAGATATACATTAGAAGAAGCTATAAATAATGGTTATAACTTTCCCTTATACGGAAAGAACTGCAACCATGATAATTATCAAAAATATGATGATTTTGTAATTGAGATAAGAAGGTTAGAAAGATTAGGATATAGACCTATTACTATATATGTTAGATAAAGGTCTAAGAGAGGTGATTAGGTGACTAATAGTAAACAAAAAGGTGCTAGAGGAGAAAGAGAATTATCTTCTAAGCTAAGGGAGTATGGATATGAAACAAGGCGAGGACAACAGTATTGTGGTGCTAATGGTGATGCTGATGTAGTTGGATTACCTGGAATACACATTGAATGTAAGAGGGTAGAAAGACTTAATATATATGATGCTATAAGCCAAGCTAAGGCAGATAAAAAAGATAGTGAACTAGGAGCAGTATTCCATAGAAAAGATAGGTCAGAATGACTTGTGACCATGACATTAGGTGAGTGGATGAAATTATATAAGGAGGAATTAAAAAATGAATGAGTGGTTAGAAGAATTTGAAGAGATATTAGATAAAGTTGTTTCAATTGGAGATATAAAAGACTTTGAAACATTTAAGAGAAGAGTTATAGAAGTATTGGAGGAAGTAGATCAATGAAACTTAAGCTGGGAGATTACTTTATAGAAACAGATGAAAGACAATACAAGGTTAAGAAGTATATAGGCAAGGATAAAAAGGATAATGACTTGTATAAATCAATAGCTTACTGTACAGGGTTTACTACAGCTCTTAAATTCATACCTCAACAATCAATAAGGGATAATGACGATATAAGTGTCGTAATAGATAAACTAACTCAAATAGAGCGAGAAATTAAGGCTATAGATGAATATGTAAAAGAAAATAAAAATTATAAAGAGAGATATCGAGAATTAGATAGATTTATAAATATGAACTATGAAAGTGAAGGTGTATAAGTAATGATAACCGAAAAAGATTTAAAAGAAATAAATGAGAATTTAGAAGGTATAAAGCAAGCTAGGAAGCTAAATATAAAAGCTAAAGCAACAGTTGTATTAGAAGATGGTTCAGAAGCTTTAATATACCATCTAGGACAAGCTAATGACACTATAAGGATAGATGTAAAGGAGTATAAGGAATGAATAAAGTAATACTTATCGGAAGATTAACAAAAGATTCAGAACTTAATTTTACAGCAGGAAGTGGAGCTGCAGTATGTAGATTTTCTATGGCAGTAGCAAGGCCTTTTAAGAAAGGTGAAACAGACTTTATAAATTGTGTAGCATTTGGGAAAACTGGTGAAACAATAGCACAATACTTTACTAAAGGTAAACCAATAGCTATTACTGGAAGTATTAGAACTGGTAGCTATGATGCTAAGGATGGTACTAAGAGATATACAACAGATGTAGTTGTTGAATCCTTTGAATTTATAGGACAAGGTAAGCAAGAGCAAAAAGAAGATAATCCTTTTAACAATGGTGGAATGAATTTTGAGGAGGACATGACACCAGTGGATGATGGGGATATGCCATTCTAATGGAACAGATAGGATTTAAACTTGTAATGTTTAAGGAGGATTGCATAGAGCTACATAATAGTTTCTTATGTGGCTCTATACATCAATACCTATTTGAACATGAGAAAAACTTTATTATAAAAATTGATGATGTGTATTATGGTCCATTAAAAAGGAGTTGTGAAAAACTATAGGAGGGAATATGAAGAAGGCAAGAAGGACAGATAACTGTCAAACTAAAGTAGCAAGAGAATATATAAGAGAAAACTATAACTTATTAAGAAGAAATGCTATAGTAGAAAACTTATTAGATAAGACAAGATTAAAAGAAGATACCATAATAGGAATTTATAAAGAAGTAGAGTTATTAAATAAGGTCCTTGAAGAAGATAATGAAGAAAGAAAAATAAAATATAAGGGGAGAGAGCGAGAGTTCTTTATGTTCAATGATAAATATCTATATAAGGATTTAATTTAGGAGGATAAAGATGGGAAAGATAAATGAAATTAATAAATATCTAACAGACAATCAGAGTAGAGCTAAATCTTATTTAATTAATAATTTAGTTGAGAAATTTAATATAACTAAGAGAAGTGCAGATACTTATTATTACAATTGGAAAAAGGAGTATATGAATACTTCTAAGTGCGTACCTACAGAAGAAATAAAAATCAGTATGAAGGATATGGATAGAAATATGAAAGCAGATATTAATGTTAAAGCAGATGCTAAAAAGGTAGCTGAAGAAGTAGCAAGGCAATTAGCAAAGGGAATAAAGAAGGACCATATTGCTGAGGTCAGCAAAAAGGTTGAGGATCTAGAAGTGTTAGAGGAAGTTGTTGTAAAAGAAGTTAAGTTAAAAGGTAGAAATGGTGTATATCAAGCGAAAACAGGTCTAGGAGTAGCGCTAGAGAATGGAGAATATAAACTTGCCTTTTGTAATGTAGAAGAACTAACAGAGTTCTACAATGAATATAAGAAAGTGTTTGAGAGGATTTAATTATGTTGATAGTGGGTATATGGTTAGTAGCTGCAATGTTGATAATAAACTTCTTTGCAGGAGCTTATCAGAATAATAGAGAAAGAGGACTTGAAGTAAGATATCTTGATTTTGATAATTCTAAAGTGTTAGATAATAAACCAACTCAATTTGATGAAATAAGGGTAGTAGAAAGAGAATTAGATGAATTTAAAACAGCAGTTATAAAGCTAGATTATGATAATGCTATTGAAGAATACCATGATGTGAAGCAGAGCATGGAGAATACACTACAACTTATGGGAGTGCCTAAGGAATATTTAATAAGTGGACAACCTAAGCATTATAGAAAACTTAAAAAGAGAGGATGGCTATTTAAATAGCAATTTGATACTATTGCGAACTAACTAAGAGAATTTGTTCTTTGAAAATTGAATAGTACGGTATTTGAAAAATATACAAATTGTGGTATGGTAAGTGTATGAAGTATACTTTTAAAATATAACATAGGAGATTAAACAATGAGTAAAGATAAGTTTTATAAATCTGGGATATGTGATAAATGTGGAAAAGAGTATAATAAATACTATTGCGAATGGGATGATTTTTCACCTACACCAGAAGAAACAGTTTTAGTTTGCCCAAATTGTGGACATGAAGAAAAAGAAGAAAATTCTGCTTATTTAAGATATAGAAAAAGAATTTAGTATATCATGATTATAAAATCAAACATCAAATTAATAAAAATACCGTATTATTCAAGGTTGAATATGCGGTATTTTTTATTATTAAGGAGGATGTAGATGGATAAAGAACTATTTAGAAAGACAGAAGGAAAGTTATATAGATATTATGAAAGTAAGAAACATCTATTTGGATTAAATGAAAAGATAGCAAGATTAGAAAAGCATAAAGAAACTATAGAGTATGATATAAGACATACAAATATAAGAATAGATCCTTACCAAAGTGGGCCAGGTATAAATGAAAGAGTTCAAACTTCATCAACTGGTACAAGCTATGCAGAGCAAGAGATAATAAATGAAATCGAAAAGCTAGAAAGAGAAAGAGTTAAGGTAACTAAGCAAATATTGAAGACTAAGGCTAAGAGAAGAGAAATGGAAAACTATATAAGTAATATAGAATTTAATATAAATATGCTTAATGAAGAAAGTAAGAGATTCTTAGAATTAAAGTATAGTGATAAAGCTAAAGTAATAGCAATAGCTCAAAAAATGAATATGGCAGTAGCAACAGTTTACAGAATAAGAGAAGAAATAATAGAAAACATAGCTAACTTTATGAATATCATAAAATAATGAGAAGGTTTTGAGAAAATAATGAGAATTTTTTAATACTTATAGGGTTTATAATAGTAGTATGGATTGATGAATGCACCATATAGATTTTACCTCTAAAATAGAGAAAGCACTTAGCAGAAATGTTAGGTGCTTTACTTAATTTACAGAAGAGTATAAAATTATAAGTGGGGGTGGGGTAATATGGTAGATAAGGAAAGAGAAGTATTAAATTATTTATATGAAAGAATAATTATAAGAAATACTAGCTATGAATATAAAAGCGAATTAACAAATTATAGTGAAAAAATGTACGAACAATATAAATTTATAAACTTGTTTATAAGTAAAGGATATATAAATAATAAAAACAATGAAAAATTCTACACTCAAGTAGGATTTAGAAGTGATAGAGAGCCTAACATAAACGATATATACTATAATAAATTAATGTTTACTAAAGAAGGTATAAAAGAAATAGAAAGGCTAAGAAAGACAAAGAAGGAGAAAGTTGAAGATTATTGTAAGTACTTAGGTAAAAAGATTATAAAACAAATAGAAGATAAGGTAATAGCATTTTTTATTGTTTTTATAACTGGGGCTTCATTTGGAGCGTTTATAAAAGAAATATGGAATTATATAATGCAATTTATAAAATGATTAAGTAAAAGGGATTAGTAATAAAAATACTAGTCCTTTTATTATGCCTGCAGGAGCTAGTAAGGAACTTTAAAAAATATTAAAAATAAAAGGAGGTAACACTCCCTTGGCTATCTATCAACTGTTTCTTACTAGCTTTTAAATATATATTGCACACACCTTTTTATTTATATACAATATATGTAAGGAGGGTGGGAATATGAGGAATAATTATAAAATAGAATTTTTTCTTTGTTTATTTCTAGGGTATTTTGGAGTACATAAATTTTATGAAAAGAAAATTGGAAAAGGGGTATTATACTTTTTTACAGTTGGACTTTTTGGGTTTGGTTGGATATATGATTGCATAGTTCTTTTTGGGTTGGCTTTTTTAACAAATGAAGCGAGCTTAAAAAAAAGAGAAGAAGCTTTAAAAGAAAAAGAAATAATAAAGCAAGAGCAACAATTAATAAAGCAACAGGAAAGAGAAATAACTTATAACGAATATGTACAAGCTAGAGAAGAAAGAAAAAACAATAAAGAAGTATGTTGTCCTAGATGCGGAAGCACAAGTTTATCAGCAAATAAAAAGGGTTGGAGCCTAGGAAAAGGAATTGCAGGTGCGGTACTTATAAACCCAATAGGTGGAGTGGCAACAGGTATGATAGGGAAGAATAAAATAATAATTACATGTTTAAAATGTGGAAAGCAATTTAAACCAGGAAGATAGCACTTACATTTGTAGGTGCTTTTATTATGTTTAAAATTAAGGAGTTGTTAAAATGAAAGATTATCTAGAAAGATGTAATGATGTTATTAAAAAGGCGGAAGAAGAAAATATTAAAAATGAATTAAAGAGAAGTACAACATTATTATTAGAATTCATACCTAATACAATAAGTGTTTTGAAGAATGTATATGATGAGATGCTAAAGAGTGGATTTAATAAAGTACAGGCATATGACTTTGCATGTAAGTTTATTATTGAAACTCATTTTAAAAACAATAATAAATAAGAATTGAGGAGAGATCTAAATGAATGATAATACGAATAAAGGAATAGGTTTTGTTGTTTTGTTAACTATAGTATTTATAACGTTAAAACTATTAGGAGTAATAAGTAGGAGTTGGTTATGGGTGCTATCACCTATATGGATTAACATAGGACTAGGAGCAATAGTAATACTAAGTGTGATTATATATAAGGTGATAAAGGAAGTATGTTAAAGAGTTGCAAGTATTGTGGAAGAATACATGATAGTAAATACATATGTCCTAATAAACCAATAAGAAATAAATATAAGAAAACAGAAGAAGATAGGTTTAGAAATACAAAGGCATGGCAAAGGAAAAGATATCACATAAAAGATAGAGATAAAGGACTATGCCAAGTATGTATAAGAAAGCTATACAATACATTAAAACAATATAACTATACAGATATAGAAGTACATCATATCACACCATTAAGAGAGGACTATGAGTTAAGACTAGATGATGATAACTTGATAAGTGTATGTAAGTATCACCATGAATTAGCAGAGAGTGGACAAATACCAAGAGAGGTATTAAGAGATATGATTAAGGAGTAAATAGGTATCCCCCCTAGGGGTATGAATTTCAGAGAGAGCCTTACCGACACCACGTGTCCATATATGTAGATAAAATATTCCCACATCAGCTTTTGAAAATAATTTTTAGAAAGGAGTTGATAATATGCCTACACCAACAAAACCATTTTCAGTTTTAAAAAGTGAGGGGAAATCTCATAGAACTAAGAAGGAACTAAAGGTTAGAGAGCAAGGAGAAAAAGCTCTAAGCACAGGAACTGCACTGAAAGCCAGAAGTGAAGTAAGGAAAAACAAAGTAGCTAATAAAGAGTTTAAGCGTATCAATGAGCTCCTTAAGAAAATAGAAAAAAATGATGCAATATATGAAGCTGTAATAAATAGATATTGCTTGATTTATGCTGAATGTATAGATTTTGAAGATAAAAAAGTTGAGCTTTATGAACTTATTGATAACTTAAGAGAGCAATTTGAATTATCAAAAGAATATCTTGAAGATGAAGAAATGGCTAAGGAAACTAGAAAATTTTCTAAGTCAATTTCTGAGATTATAGGAGCTATAGTAGAATTAGATAAGCAATTACAACCTAAGAGAAAAATGCTTTTAGACATAGAGAAAGAAAATATAATGACTATAGCAAGTGCTTTAAGAGTTATTCCTAAAAAGCCTGGAAATGATAGTGCGAAAGAAACCTTATTAAGGGTGCTAAATGGAAGCAGTTAAGAGTACAAAAGCCTATGAATACGCTTTGTTTTGTGCTAATAATACTGATAGAAAAGTTCCTAAGTATGTCAAGAAACAAGCAAAAGAATGGTTGGAGATAGTTGAAGGAAATAACGAAGAAGCTTATATTGATGAAAAAGCTATAAATAGAATTACTGGAATACTTAAATTGATGGTACACCCTGATTTAGGTTGTTCCATGGATGAAGGCTTAGAAGATTATGCTTGGTTTTTTACTATTGCAGTTCTTTGTACTAAGTTGAAGAATGATAAAAATATAGATATAAGATACTACATAACAGCAGTTTTGGAGATAGCTCGTAAGAACTATAAAACTTTCAATTCGGCTGTTATTTTTATTATCTTATTAATGACAGATAAACAGTTTTCTAGATTCTATTCAGTTGCTCCAGATCTAAAGTTATCTAGTGAATTAAAAGTTGCTCTTAGAAAAATTATTAAATCAAGCCCTTTACTTGCTGATGATGAAATATTTAAAGTGCTAAGGAGTGAAGTAAGATGCTTGCTAACTGATAGTGAATACATTCCACTTGCTTATTCAGAGGATAAAATGGATGGTAAGTTAGCAAATGCATTTTTAGCAGATGAAGCAGGAGCTATGGATAGTTATCCTATTGAAGCTATGCGTTCTTCTCAAATAACTTTGTTCAATAAACTTGGGATTATAATAAGTACTCAATATCCTAATGATGACAATGCTATGATAGACGAAATTGATATTTCTAAAAAGACATTAGATGGATTGATGGAAAATAAGAGGAGATTTAGCCTTTTATATGAACCAGATAGTGATTTATTAATAGAAGATAAGTGGATGGATAATGATTTAGTTATTTATCAATCTAATCCAGTTGCAGTAACTACACCTCATATATTTGAAGCTATAAAGGATATGAGGACCATGGCTATTCTTTATGAAAATAAAAGAGAAAACTACTTATGTAAGCACAATAATATCAAGTATAAAGGTTTAGGTGTAGAGGGATATATTGAAATCACCAAGGTTAAAGAATGTAAAATCGAAACTGATAAAGACTTTTGGAATGGTAAGAAGGTATATTTAGCTTTTGACCTTTCACAGAGTGGAGACAATACTGCAGTAGCTATGGTAACAGAGTATGAAGGTGATATATATGCAAGGGTATGGGGATTCATACCAAGTGAAAAAATAGAATTAAAATCTAAAAAAGAAAATGTAAATTATAAGGAATTAATTAAAGATGGTGTATGTTTTGCTTGCGGTGATGAAGTAATAAGTTATAAGGAAGTTGAGGACTTTATATTGAATTTAGAGGATGATTATGGAGTTGAAATACTGCAAATTGGTTATGACAGATGGAATGCCTTAAGTACAGCTCAAAAATTAGAAGCAGCAGGATATGAAATGGTTGAAATAAAGCAACATAGTTCCATTCTACATATGCCAACAAAATTTTTAGAAGAAAAGGTATTAAGTAAAAAGTTTAAGTATGAAGAAAATAGGCTTTTAGAAATAAACTTTCAAAATGCTAGAGTTACAGAAGATACAAATAAAAATAAGTATGTAAACAAAAAGAAGTCAGAAGGTAAAGTTGATATGGTAGTAGCTTTAATAAATGCTATTTACTTGCTACAACAAGAACAATTAAATCCTTTAGATTGTACTATTCAAGTAATTTAAAAGAGGTGAGTTTGATGGGGCTTATTGCTTATAGATGTTTAGAGTGTGGGCATTACACAATATCAAAGTATGATGGGAAAAGATGTGCGAAGTGTGATGGCTATTTAGTACCATACGGCAATGCAACTTGCGTGGACAAGAGTAAATCAATGAAAGTTCAGGTAAGTTTGAAAGACATAGATCTATTCAAGGATATTATAAATGTATTGAAAGAACTTTTGGTAAATGAGGGTATTCCCAAAGAAGTGAAGATGAAAATAGAAGAGATTATAAAACAATAGCAATATCAGATATGAGGGGAGGTGAATAGATGGATTTAAGATTTTGGAGAAAGAATAAAGAAGAAAGAGTAAGTCTTGAGCAAGACGAAATAGGTCTTAGAGATCTACTTCTAGCAGCTGGATTAATAGAAGACAATATAACAAAAGAAAAAGCTTTAAATATACCAACATTAGCAGCGTGTGTTGAACTTATATCATCATTAGTAGCAACAGTTCCTATTTATTTGTTTCAGAAGAAAGAAAAAGGGAAAGTTACTAAAATAGAAAATGATAATAGAGTTAAGTTACTTAATGATGAAACTGGAGATACTTTAACAGCTTTTGAAATGAAAAAAGCATTGATAAGAGATTATCTGTTAATGGGAAATGGCTATATTTATATTAACAAAGTTAGAAATGAAATAGTTAGCTTAAATTATGTGAAAGAATCAGATTTAAGCATAAATAAGAATACAGATCCTATTTTTAAAAATTATGATGTTTTAGTTAATGGACAAGTATTTAGGCCTTATAATTTTTTAAGACTGCTAAGAAATACTGATAATGGAGCTGATGGGTATGGAATCATAGAAGAAAATCCTATATTATTATCAGTTGCTTACAATTCATTAGTTTATGAAAATATTTTAAGCAAGACAGGAGGAAATAAGAAAGGGTTCATTGAATCAGAAGGAAAACTTGATAAAGAGGCTATAACAACATTAAAAGAACAATGGAGAAGTATGTATGCAGGAAATTCAGAAAATTGTGTTGTACTAAATAAAGGTCTAAGCTTTAAGGATAGTCAAGCTACGCCAACAGAAATGCAGATGAATGAAAATAAGGTTGCAAATGGTTCTGAAATTTGCAAAATACTTAATGTACCACCCTCAATAATATCTGGTGATGGTAAAGCTAATGACGGAGATTTTGATAAGATGTTTAAAATGGCTTTATTGCCATTACTAACAAATTTAATAACAAGTATTAATAGGGACTTACTTCTAGAAAAAGAGAAGGAGTCTTTTTATTTTGGATATGATGCAAAGGAATTGTTAAAAGGTGACATAGAAAAGAGATTTAGAGCTTACGAAATAGCTTTAAGGAATAAATGGATGTTTGTTAATGATATAAGAGCAGAAGAAAATCAAGAGCCTATACCATTCTTTGAAGATATGATTCTACTAGGGTTAAATGATGTACTTTATGATAATAAGTCAGGTAAATTCTATACTCCAAATACTGATAAAGTATCAGATATCAATGGGAAAGTAACAGAAACGAAAGGGGGTGATGCTAATGAGGATAGAAATAAGGAATGATAGTGTTATTTTAGATGGATATGTTAATGCAGTAGACAGAGAAAGTAAGCCTATACCTTCTGTAAGAGGGAGTTTTGTAGAGAAAATTCAACCAGGAGCATTTCAAAGAAGTTTAGAACGTAGAGAAAATGTAGATTTATTATTAAATCATGATAAAAATAGAAAGTTAGGCTCTACTTCAGATGGAAATCTTGAATTATTTGAGGATAGCATAGGTTTAAGAGCAATATGTACTGTAACGGATTCAGAAGTTATAGAAAAGGCTAAAAATAAACAATTAAGAGGTTGGAGCTTTGGCTTTTATGCTGAAAAAGACCATTGGGAAGAGCAGAAAAGAACTGTAGAAGAACTAGATTTATTTGAGGTTACTATAGTAGATAATACTAGAGCTCCGGCCTATATAGCTACTTCTATTGAAATGAGAGATGATAAAGAAATCTTAAATGAAAATAGAGTAACTGAATTTAAAGCTATAATAATAGATGAATCTAAAAAAGAAGAGCAAAGAACAGAAATTGATTATAGCAAATATGAAAATGAAATAGAAAATCTTAAGAAGTCTTAATATAAGGCTTTTTTATTTTGTCAAAATTTAAGGAGGAATAAATAATATGATAAAGAAGAAAATTGCAGAATACAGAACATTACCTACTAACGAAAAAGGTTTAGTAGAGCAAAGGACAGAATTATTATTAGAAATGAATAAGATAGTTGAGGGTGCAAAAGCTGAAACTAGAATATTAACTGATGATGAAGAAAAGAAGTTCAATGAAATTAAAGGTAATATATCAAAAATTGATAATACTTTAAAGGCTATTGAAGAAGAAAGAACATTACAAGATTTTAAACCTGTAGATCACAAGAAGGATAAAGTAGAGGAAGTAGAAGAAAGAGCATTTGCTAATTATATTAGAGGAGTAGTAGAAACTAGAGCAGATGTTAATTTAGCATCAGGAGACAACGGAGCAGTTATACCTAAATCTATAGCTAATAAAATCATAAAGAAGGTATATGATATATCTCCTATTTATCAACTAGCTACTAGATACAATATAGGTGGAACTTTAACAATACCTTACTATGATGAATCATCATCAGCAATAACTACAGCTTATGCGACTGAATTTACAGAGTTAGAATCTACTTCTGGAAAGTTCTTAAGCGTTGAGTTAAAAGGATATTTAGCTGGTGCATTAACTAAGGTTTCTAGATCATTATTAAATAACTCTAATTTTGATTTAGTTTCATTCGTTGTAACTGCTATGGCTGAAAGTATAGCAAGATTCATTGAGAAAGAATTGTTGAAAGGAACAACAGAAAAGGTTACTGGATTAAGTACTGCTAAACAAAAAGTTACTGCAGCTAGTGCTACTACTTTAACAGCAGATGAATTAATAGATGTCCAAGAAGAAGTTCCAGACACTTATCAAGGTGGAGCCATTTGGATTATGAATAAAGCTACAAGAACAGCTATAAGAAAGTTAAAGGATAATGATGGCAACTATCTATTAAATAAAGATATATCAGCTAAATGGGGATATACATTACTTGGTAAGGATGTTTATACATCTGATAATATGGACATTATGGCAGCAGATAAAACAGCAATTTACTATGGGGATATGTCAGGGTTAGCAGTTAAGTTAAGTGAAGATGTTAACATTCAAGTGTTAAGAGAAAAATTTGCTACTCAACACGCTTTAGGAGTAGTTGGATGGGTTGAGTTAGATTCTAAGATAGAAAATGAGCAAAAGATTTCTAGATTAGTAATGGCATCTGCATAATAGGGGTGATCTTATGAAGGTAAAAGCATTAGTTAGTTTTGCTGGTGCTTTTTCTATGTACAAAGGAGAAGTAAAGGAGTGTAGTGATAAAGCTATACTCCAAGACCTTCTTAAAGCTGGGTATGTAGAGAAAGTAGAAAGTAAAAAGAAAAAAGATGGTGTAGCTAATGAAGATTAGCGAGGTTACAATAAATGATTTAAAAGAATATGCAGTTGTTAGTCATACACTAGATGATAAGTTATTTAGTCATATATTAGCTGCTTCAAAAGCATATATAAAAGGCTATACAGGATTAGATGAAAAAGCCTTAGATGAAAAGGAAGATTTAACTATAGCCTTAATGATTTTGTGTAATGAAATGTATGATAATAGAGCATACACAGTTGATAATGACAAGGCTAATAGAGTGGTTAATTCAATATTAGATATGCACTCTGTTAATTTATTGTAGGTGGTACTATGAGTAGATATGCAATAAATTCTGGAGAGTTTAGACATCTAATTATAATACAAAAATTAGATAAATCTAGAAATGAATATGGTGAAGTTATTGAAGAATGGATAGACTTCTTAGAAATAAGAGCAGCAATATATCCTTTGAGTGGTAAGGACTTCTTTTCTGCTGAAACTCTTAATAGTGAAGTTACACATAAAATTAATATACGATATGTTGATGGGGTAACATCAGCAATGAGGGTTAAGTTTTGGGATAGATATTTTGAGATTACTTCTCCACCAATAAACTTTCAAGAGAAAAACATTCTATTACAAATAATGTGTAAGGAGAGAGTTTATGAAAGTTAAAATTGAAGGAATGAAAGAATTAAATAAATCACTTCAAAGGCTTGGAGAAACACCACAAAAACACGTAACATCTTCTGTTAGAAAAGGAATGAATATCTCCTTTAAAGATGCAAAGGCAAAAGCACCAATAGAAACAGGAGAACTTAAAAGTGGTATAAAGATGGTTGGCGAAAAGTCTAGAATTAAAGGGAAAAAAGTCTATCAAATAGTTTTTGATAGAGCCAAAAACGATATATTTCAAAAGAGAAATAAAGAAGGAAAGGTAATAGGATATTATCCAACTAGTATGGAATATGGCTTCTTCGCTAGGAATGGTAGATATATACCTGGATATCATTTTCTTAAGAAAGCATTAGAAGAGAACTCAGGTAAAGTAGAGAAAACAATTATCGAAGAAATGCAGAAGAAGATAGATAAGGAGCTGGGGAAATGATAACTGAATTAGTTAAAGAGTTAAATAAAATATTTAATAACAAAGTCTATCCAACTAATGCTCCAGAGGGTGAAAAACCACCTTATTTAGTGTATTTCTATAAAGAAAAGGAAGGGAAGACATTAGAGGGATATGATGGATTATATACAAGTAATATTGTATTAAATGTAATGACTAAAACTTTTAGTGAAGCAGATATTAAAAGTAAAAATTTAAAGGAAATGATAAAACGCTTAACTGATACGAAGTTGGGTGTTTTTTTTATACAAGAAGCTTCATTGGAAGAAACGGAAGTAATATATGAGAATCAATTGAAGGTTTATAGGGGAATAGTACCCGCAACAATTTATTTTAAGGAGGATTAGTTAATGGGAAATAGAAGTTTAGGAACTGTTTTAAAAATAGGATCTACACCATCAGCTATAAAAGTTGGTGGATTAACAGAAATAGGTGGTATAGAACTTAGTGCTGATACATTAGACACTACTACATTAGATAGTGATGGAGGATATAGAGAGTTCATAGGTGGATTTAAGGATGCTGGGGAAGTTAGTTTAAGTGGTTATTTAGATATTGCTGAAGCTAATGGACAAAAGAAAATGTACGATTCTTTTGAAAGTGGGAAAGTAGAAGATTTTACAATAGAGTTTCCAGAAGCAGTTAAAGCTAAGTGGACCTTTAAAGGAGTAGTAACTGGGTTTAAAACTGGAGCAAGTCTAGAAGATTTAATAAGTTTTGAATCAACTATAAAGGTGAGTGGAAAACCAACATTAGCATTAACAGCACCAGGAGTATAGGAGGGAAGATATGTACACACCAATAGAATTAGATAAAACAAGAAATTTCAGATATGGGATGAAAGCTATTGATTATATCGAAAAGAAATTTAAAAAGCCTATAGGAAAGATTGATTTAGAAGAGTTAACAATGGAGCAAACAGCTACTATTATTTGTGCTGGATTAGTACATGAAGATTCTAAATTAACTCCAACAAGAGTAATGGATCTAATAGATGAAAAGGGGAATTTACAAGAAGTTCTAGAAATTATGGCTAAAGCTTTTGGTGAATCTTTTGATGGTGGAGAAGTAAAAAACAAGTAGAGGGTAGTGAGGAAGAATTTTCTTTAATAGAAAGTTTAAAACTCGCTACCCTTTGTGGTATATCACCTTTAGAATTTTGGCAATACACACCATATGAATTTTCTTTAATGATAAATAGTTATGCACAAAGAAGAGAAGAGGAAGCGGAAGAAAAATTAACATTAGCTTATATAAATGCTGCTTGGACAGTTCAATTCTTAGGGAAAAATAAACCTAAGTTAGATAAGTTCATTAAGAAGAATAAAAAAGTAATGACGGATAATGAAATGCTAAATCAAGTCAAGATATTAAATAATATGATGGGAGGTGAGGTAGTTGGCAGTTAAAAACCTTTTAATAAGAGGTGGAGCAGATTTTAGTGGGGTTAAGAAAGAACTTAATAAAGCTCAAAAGAATATTAGTGGGTTTCAGAAAAATGTAAATGGAATAATGAGTAAAATAAAATTTACGTTAGGTGCTATTGGAATTGGAGCCTTAGTAAAAGAAAGTACAAAGGCAGCTATGAGTGTTGAGAGTTCTGTAGATAACATAAATAGAACTATGCAAAATTATGCTAAGTCATTTGGCGAATGGGTTAAAACTCAATCTCAAAGTTATGGTATGAGCATTCAAGAAGGCTATAAATATGGTTCAACATATAGTAATTTAATTTCTAGTTTTGAAGGAAGTACAAAAGGGGTAGCAGACAGTACGCAGGAGTTAATGAAAGCTACAGGAATAATAGCAAGTAAAACTGGTAGAACATTTGAAGATACAGCTGAAAGAATTAGATCTGGTATGTTAGGCTCTACAGAAGCTATTGAAGATTTAGGGGTTTATACACAAGTTTCTATGTTAGAAAGTACTGATGCATTTAAACAATTAGCTGATGGAAAGACATGGGCTCAACTAAATTTTCAAACTCAACAACAAATAAGATTAGCGGCAATTTTAGAGCAGACATATGCAAGGTATGGAACTACATTAGCAGATACAACACAAACTAGGCATAATCAATTTATAGCAAGTTTAAAGAATGTTCAGCTTACATTAGGACAAGCATTTCTGCCTATATACAACGCTATACTACCTCCGTTAACAACATTTATAAATGCATTAGGAAAAGCTATTTCAGTTATAGCACAGTTTACTACCGCTTTATTTGGAAAACCTAAAGCGGTAGCACAACAGACACAAGAGATAAGCGGCCAAGCATCAGCAGTCGGTGGGTTAGGTGATAGTTTAGACAGCGCTGGAGATAGTGCAAATAAAGCTAAGAAAGCTCTTAAATCATTAGCTGGCATTGATGAAATAAACACATTGAACCAAGGAACGGACAGTAGTGGTGGTAGTGGCTCGGGTGGTGCAGGAGGAATAAATAATCCTTTAGATGGGTTAGACATGGGAGATGGAGGTTTCCTTTCTAGTGTTACAGAGGTTAGTGAGAAGATTCAAAAGTTAGCAGATAAAATAAAATCTACATTTAAAATTATGAAAGATTTTATAGTTGGTAACAAAGAAGTAATAATATCTGCTATTGCAGGAATTGCATCAGCATTTGGAAGTTTCTTATTAATAACTAATTGGAGCAAAATTATAGAAGGAATGCAACTTGCGTTTTATGCTCTAGGATATGCAATAAGCGGAATAAGTTTACCAACAGTAGCTATTTCAGCATTAATAGGTCTTTTAGTAGGTAACATAGTATATTTATGGCAAACTAACGAAGGGTTTAAAAATTCTGTTATAGAGGTATGGAATAGTTTAAAAGAATTTATTAATACGGTTGTAACAGATATAGGAACTATACTAACTTCATTATGGAGCAAATATGGACAAACACTTTTAGATAACTTAGAAGGATTTATGGAAAGTATACAAAATATAATAGTTACTATATGGGAGAGTGTAATAAAACCTATAATAACTAATGCATTAGAGATATTGACATGGTTATGGGATAATCACTTAAAAGGTTTAGTCGAAGAATTAGGGAAATTTATAATGAAGTTAGCAAATGGAGCTCTTGAAATATGGAATAAATTTATATCTCCTATTGTTAACTTTTTAGTTAAAACATTAGGTCCTGTTTTTGTTACTATATTTAATTATATAATTGATAGCATAGGAACAGCTATAGCAGTAATATCAGATATAGCAAAAGGCTTATTAAGAGTTTTTGGGGGTATCGTAGATTTTATTGTAGGTGTATTTACTTTGAATTGGAGTAAAGCTTGGCAAGGAATTAAGGATATTTTTGGAGGAATATTTGATTCGCTTGTCGGAATAGCTAAATGGCCATTAAATATGATAATAGATTTGGTTAACACAGCTATATCAGGAATTAACTCCATGATTAAAGTTATTAATAAAGTACCAGGTGTAAGTATATCAACAGTACCTAAAATTCCTAAGCTAGCAAAAGGAGGAATTGTTGATAGTCCAACACTTTCTATAATAGGCGAACAAGGTAAAGAGGTAGTAATGCCCCTTGAAAATAATACTGGATGGATAACAGATTTGGCAGAAAAGCTATCTGGAAGAATGCCTGCAAGTGGTAGCGATAGACCTTTGGAGATAACAATTAAAATTGGAGATACAGTTATAGGAAAGAAAGCTATAGATGGAATAAATAAGATAACGAGACAAACTGGAAAATGTCAATTGATTTTATAAAGGAGTGGTAATAATTATGATAAAAATTGGAGGAGTAGTTATTGCTACTCCCAAAACATATGAAGTTGGAATATCTGATTTAGATGGAGAATCTAATAGAAATGCTAATGGAGAACTTATAAGAGATAGAATAGCAGTTAAAAGGAAATTAAATTTAGAGTGGGGTCCATTATCCCAGGGTGATATACAAACATTACTTAATTCTGTAAGTAGTGTTTTTTTTACAGTTACTTTTCCAGACCCACAGCTAGGAATAACAACAAAAACTATGTATGTAGGGGATAGAACAGCTCCTGCTTATTCTTATATTAATGGAGAAGTAAAATGGCAAGGTTTAAAAATGAATTTTATAGAAAGGTAGTGTTGTTGTGTATAGTGTTTCCGATAAGTTTGTTGATGCTATTAAAAAGCCTTCTAGATATATAAAAAGTAAAATAACAATTGGAGATACTGTTATAGAAGGTGAAGATATATCAAATTATACACTAGAAGATAAATTAGTAACTGGTGAAGATTTCGAAATAGGTACAGCAATAATGACTATTTTAGATATAGATCTTATTAACGAAAATAAGAAATTTGATAAATATATATTTGAAAATAAAGAACTTTTTATAGAGATAGGAATTGAATTAGAAGATAAAACAATAGAATATGTACCTTTAGGTTATTTTATCGTAGATAATGTTACTAAAAATGGGAAGTTAATCAATCTAGAAACTTCTGATAGAATGGCTAAGTTTGAAAAAGAGTATAAAACTAATATACAGTTCCCTGCAAAACTTATAGATATAGCTAAAGATATATGTAATAAAGCGGGAACTAAATTTAAAAATACAAGATTTGTTAATTCGGATTATATAGTAGAAATAAAGCCTGATTTTACTGACTTAACATTAAGGAAAGCTATATCATATGTATCGGAGTTAGCAGGTGGATATTCTCGTATAAGCAGAAATGGTGAATTAGAAATCTTTAATGTAGAAAATAAAATACAGAATTATAGTACTTATATAGGAAATGAAAATATAAGTAAAAATTCTTATTTATTTAATGATGTACTAAAACAAAATGAAATTAAAATTACCAGAGATAATTATTTTACTTTAAGTAATAAAGAGAATTTATTAATAACAATAGATAAGGTAATTATTAAATCCAGTTCTATTGAAGTGGAAAAAGGAGATGGAGATAACTCCTATGAAATTGTAGATAATATATTTTGTCAAAATCCAAATGCATTAATAGATAAACTGTATGAACAAATATCAAAAATAGCTTATATACCTTTTGTGTTAACATGGCAAGGAAATCCTTCGCTAGATTTAGGTGATCCTTTAACAATAAGAAATAATGCAAGTATTTATAATACATTTGCTACAGAAAGAAAATTAACTTATTCGGGAGGACTTAAGGAAGAATATACAGCTTCTTTAATGTCAAACGCAAAAAAAGAAAGTACACCAAAAGGCAACATAGCAATTGAAGTAGGTAAAGTAAAAACTGAAATCAAGGTGTTAGACGGGAAAATTGAACAGAAGGTTTCTAATGATGAGTTTGAAACTTATATAGGGCAAACTGAGAAAACAATTGAATTAATGGCTAAAGATATATCTGGTAATACAAAAGAAGTTTCACAATTGAAGATAACGGCTGGTGAAATTGAGCAAAGTGTAAGTAAAAAGGTTGGAGAGGAAGAAGTTAAAAGTATAATAACTCAAAACCCAGATAAAGTTAGAGTTGCATTTAATGGAGTTGATTCATATACACAAATTTCAAAAGATGGGTTAAAAATAAATAATGGACACTTCCAATTACAAAACGGAAATAATGTAGTGATTATAGATGGAAATCATAATATACACAAAATAATTTCCGAAGGAACAGCACAAATAAATTTTACCGGTGAAAATAAGACCATAACAATAAAGCATAATCTAGGGTATAAACCAGCTTTTTCTTCATATCAAAATGGAGCTAATGGAGCAGATGAATATACTTCTTTACCAGCCTTAACTTGGAATGACGGAAGTGGAGTTGTAGCCATTATAAGATCTAGGTGCGATTCTAATAATCTATATTTTGATTTTATGAAAAAAAGTGATTATACGATACAAAGTATAACAATTTATATTAAATACTTCATTTATAAGGAGGTAGCGTTTTAGTGGTTATATTTTACGATATAGAAACAAGAAAAATTTTAAGAACAGAAGATAATACTATGATACCAACTCTACCAGCTAATATGGAATTAGAAGAAAAGAAAGCCTATTATAGAGAGAATTTAGAAGATTTTATAAGCATACCTTATGAGTTAGGAATTAATATTTATAACTTCAATTTATGTTTTGATGGAAATAATAATTTCATAGGGATACAAATGAAGGAGGGAAACAAATGACTTATCAACCAATCAACTGGAAGGATAGAATAGTAGAAAAACCTAATACGTTTGAAACAAAATACAATGATGATAATACATTAACTTTAATACCAGACCCAGGTCAAGTACTTCAAGAAGGTACGCCTTTAAATGCTAAAAATTTAAATCAAATAGAAAAAGGATTAATAGATGCTTATGTGCAACTGGCAGAAAAGTCTAACTTGAGTGAGATACAATCGTTGAATTCTAATACAAAAATAGAGTTCGTTCCTTTAGTTAATGGGATAAATGACTTTAAGTGCTTAGGATATAATGATAGTGACTATAAGGATTGGACTATAGGTAATAACGAAATAGTTCCTTTATTAGATTCCTTATCACCTAAAGGAACTAAGATATTTAATAAAAATATAAAAATACAAGATGGGGAAGTTGGAGTTACTATTAAAGGTCATGATTTAAGTTTTACTACTGGAAATTTATTTTTCGGAATAATTTTTAGAGCTACAAATTATGGAGAATATTATTTAGGAGCGATAAATAATAATACTTTACAAGCTGGTATATATAAGATAAAACAAGGTGGTGTGTTAACCGCAATAGCAACAGCTAATATTTCAACAAACACACAAGCATTGTATAAAACTGGACAACCAATAAATCTTAGCATTGAATTTATAGGGCAAAGTGTTAAGTTGAAAGTTAATGGTAGTATTGTAGTTAGTAGTATAGCTGATACTGTGAATGATGAAAATGTTGGCTTAATTGGATTAGCATATGTATCAACTGCTTCCTTAACTTCAAATGTACCAGTTAAATTTTCTGATTTTTGGTATAGAGAAAAAAGGTTTGATGTATTGACTGGTAAGATAGATAGACTATTAGCTTGTGGTGATAGTATAACTTATGGCTCTTTAGCTTCTGATGTATCTAAATATTCATGGGTGTCAAGATTAAGAGAAAAACTTAAAGAATTGAACAAAGATGTTATTGTAAACAATGTTGGAGTTGGTGGAGCTAATTCTAATGCAGTTATGAACACGCAATTAAAAACCAATATAGCTAATGGATATGATATAGTAACAATACAATGTGGCACTAATGATGCTAGAGTTGATGGTTCGCATTTAGACATAGAGTGGACTATTAAAAATATTTTAACAATGATTAAACTAGCTAAATATTGGGGTGTTAAACCAATAGTGTGTACTTCTACACCTGTTGACAGAACAATAAATGTATCACAGTATAACGAAACATCTTGGAGTCAATTAATAGAAGCAAACAATAAAATAAGGATGTTGTGTGCTAAAGAAAAGATAAAATGTTGTGATAATTTTAATGCTTTAAATAATGATTTGACAAAACTTGCTTCTGATAAGATACACCCTACTGATGAAGGACATTTAATTTTATTCAATGAAATGTGGAAAACTATAAATAACTAATCATTTATAAGAATAAGTCTGTATTTGTAAAAATTTGATTTAATGGTTATATAGTGGATAAATTCATTGTAAATACATTAATGTAAAATTTGACTAAATATGAAAATTGTTTTATTATTACTCTTGTATAAAAACAGGGGGGATAAAAATGAAAAAGAGATATAAAGTTATTATATTAATATCTATAATATTAAATGTTTTATTATCAAGTGTATTACTATTTTATATGAAAAACGAAGGTGTACGTAGTTATTTCGGACAAAAATATTTAGATTATAAAACTAAAAACATAGTAAGTTCAAATGCGATGGAAGATATATATTCAATGTTAGAAACACCAGATAACTCGATAATTATGCTTGGAGATAGTTTAACCGATGGTATACTATGGAATGAGTTGTTTGATAATAATGAAAAAATAATTAATAGGGGTATAGGTGGTAATAAAACTAGTGATATTTTAGAAAGATTAGGTGAGATCACTAATAGAAAACCTAAAAAAATATTTCTAATGATAGGGATAAATGATTTAGCAAATAATGAATCAAATAATTTAATTAATAATTACAATGAAATAATAAAAGAAATAAAGTCTGAAAGTAAAGGTACAGAAATATATATTCAAAGTATATTGCCTATTAATAATGAAATAAAGTATCTAAAAATATCTAATGAGGACATAATTAATACAAATCATGAATTGAAAAAGATTGCTGAAGAAAATAACTTAAACTATATTGATCTATATAATAAATTTCTAAAAAATGACCTTTTGGATTCGGATTTAACTATAGATGGTGTTCATTTAAATGCAAATGGTTATAAAATATGGAAATCGGAAATTGATGAATATATAAACAATTGATTAAATCAGATGTTAATATACTTATTGGGGGGGGATTACAGTGATGTTAATATATTCTATATCATTAATAATAATGAGTGTATTACTATTTGGTATATTTGATTATGGAAAAGAAGAATATGAAGCATTATCAGTGTATAATACTAACTTACTTAAAGGTATAGCAGCTATTCTAATAGTAATTTCTCATATTGGCAATAAGTACGGAATTAGATATTTTACCCCATTAGGTGGAATAGGAGTATCTGTATTTCTGATGCTTAGTGGTTATGGTTTATTATTATCATATAAAAAGAAAGGGCTGAATAACTTTTTAGCAAGAAGATTTAGCGGTATATTAATACCATATTGGATAGTAGTTATAATATACTCTTTTATAAATATTGATATTTTTAACATTTATGACTTCATAATGCAAATTTTATTAATAAAAACTATTCCATATACTTGGTTTGTTCAATATATAATTATATTATATATAGC
>NZ_JAWGSV010000003.1:0-38457 GCF_032552055.1 Clostridium sp.
GAATAAGAATTTTATAAATTATATCAAGTTAAAAAGTACACTTTAAATTGGTCCAGAGAGGCCAGAAAGGGAGTATATCAATATGTTATATTTAAATTCACAAAATAATTGCATAGCTATGTCAGTAAGGACATTTTCTAATACTGATATTAAATATATAAGGATAGTAGGGAGAAAACTATAATTTGTTGTCTCCTTAGTATCCTTTTGTTTTAGATAAGTAGGCTTTTATAAGGTGTATTTTTAGCTAAATAGTTAATTTAAGGAGGGCTAAATATGAAAGCAAAGTTAATATTAGAGAATGGTATGATATTTGAAGGCAAAGCCTTTGGACACCTAAAAGATAGTATAGGTGAGGTAGTATTTACTACAGGTATGACAGGCTATCAAGAGGTTTTAACTGATCCATCATATTATGGACAAATAGTAACAATGACTTACCCATTAATAGGTAATTATGGAATAAATTTAGAGGATATGGAATCTAAGACACCTAAGGTCAGAGGATTTATAGTAAGAGAAAAATGTAATTTCCCAAATAACTTTAGATGTGAAATGGATCTTGAAAGCTATCTAAAGCAAAACAAGATAATAGGTTTAGAAGGAATTGATACTAGAGCATTAACTAAGGTTCTAAGAAATCATGGAACTATGAAAGGTATGATTAGCTTAGAAGAACTTTCATTAGAAGATGTTAAAGAAAGAGTTGAAGGTTTCTCAAACAAAGATGCAGTAAGTATAGTTAGTACTAAAGAAAAGTACACTGTAGAAGGTACTGGAAAACATGTTGCAATAATTGACTTTGGAATTAAAGAAAATATAATAAGAAACTTTAAGGCTAGAGGATGTAAATTAACAGTATTCCCAATGAATGCTACAGCAGAAGAAGTTTTAGAAGTAAATCCAGACTTAGTATTCTTATCTAATGGCCCTGGAGATCCAGAAGATTTAGGAGAAGTAATAGAAAATATAAAGGAACTAGTAGGAAAGAAACCTATAGTAGGAATATGTTTAGGACATCAATTATTAGCATTAACTTTAGGTGGAACTACTACAAAATTAAAGTTTGGACACAGAGGATGCAACCATCCAGTTAAAGACTTAGAAGAAAACAAAGTTCATATAACATCACAAAATCACGGATATGTAGTTGAAACACTACCTAAAGATGTAGTAGCTACACATGTAAATATAAATGATGGAACTATAGAAGGTATGAAGCATAGTACTCTTCCGATTTTCTCAGTTCAATTCCATCCAGAGGCTGCAGCAGGTCCAAAGGATAGCGAGTATATATTTGATAAGTTTTTAAAGTATGCACTATAGGAGGGGTTAGGATATGCCATTAAATAAGGATATTAAAAAAGTTTTAGTTATAGGATCAGGTCCAATAGTGATAGGACAAGCAGCTGAATTCGATTATTCAGGAACTCAAGCTTGCCAAGCACTTAAGGAAGAAGGAATAGAAGTAGTATTAGTTAACTCAAATCCAGCAACTATCATGACTGATGCAGAAGTTGCAGATAAGATATATATAGAACCATTAACAATAGAGTTTTTAGAAAAAGTAATTGCTAAGGAAAAACCAGATAGTATGATTACAGGAATGGGTGGTCAAACAGGACTTAACTTAGCAGTTGAATTATATGAAGCTGGAATATTAGATAAGTATAATGTAAAAGTTATTGGAACATCTATTCAATCTATTAAGGAAGGTGAAGATAGAGAGCTTTTCAGAAATATGATGAATAGAATAAATGAACCAGTTATTCAAAGTGAAATAATAACTGAAATGGAAGCTGGAATTAAGTATGCAAATGAAATAGGTTATCCAGTAATAGTTAGACCAGCTTACACACTAGGAGGAACTGGTGGTGGAATAGCTGATAATGAAGCAGAGCTTAGAGAAATATTAGCTTCAGGATTACAGTTAAGTACTATAGGACAAGTTTTATTAGAAAAGTCAGTTAAGGGATGGAAAGAAGTAGAGTACGAAGTAATGAGAGACTCTTATGGAAACTGTATAACTGTATGTAATATGGAAAATATAGATCCAGTTGGTATTCATACAGGAGATAGTATAGTTGTAGCTCCATCACAAACATTATCAGATAAAGAGTATCAAATGCTTAGAACTTCAGCAATTAATATAATAAATGCTGTAGGAATTGAAGGTGGATGTAACGTACAATTTGCATTAAATCCAAATTCATTTGAATATGCAGTAATAGAAATTAATCCAAGAGTTTCAAGATCATCAGCTTTAGCATCTAAGGCAACTGGTTATCCAATAGCTAAGCTTGCAGCAAAGATAGCTTTAGGATATGGATTAGATGAAATAAAAAATGCAGTTACTCAAAAGACATATGCTTGCTTTGAGCCAACTTTAGATTATGTGGTAGTTAAGATTCCAAAGTGGCCTTTTGATAAGTTCTTTACAGCAGATAGAGCTTTAGGAACTAAGATGATGGCAACAGGAGAAATAATGGCTATAGGAGCAAACCTAGAAGCTGCACTATTAAAGGGTATAAGAAGTTTAGAAATAGGAAAATATTCTTTAGATCATCCAAAGTTTAAGGAATTAAGTATTCAAGAGTTAAAATCAATAGTAGTTAAGCCAGATGATGAAAGATTATTCGCCTTAGCTGAAATGATTAGAAGAGATTATAGAATAGAAAGTATTGCTAAGATAACTGGAATAGATATATTCTTCTTAGAAAAGTTCAAATGGATAATTCATGAAGAAACTAGATTAAAGTTAAGCAAAATAGAAGATTTAGATAAAGAATGGTTATTAAACTTAAAGAAAAAAGGATTCTCAGATAAGGCTATAGCAGATATGCTTAGAGTTAGCCCAGAAGACGTTTATAGACTAAGATCTATATGGAATATTAAGCCTGCATATAAGATGGTTGATACTTGTGGAGGAGAATTCGAAGCTTTATCACCATACTACTATTCAACTTATGAGCAATATGATGAAGTAGAAGTATCTAATAATAAGAAGGTAATAGTTATAGGATCAGGTCCAATTAGAATAGGACAAGGTATTGAATTCGACTATGCTTCAGTTCACTGTGTAAAATCATTAAAGAAAATGGGTATAGAAACTATAATAGTAAATAATAATCCAGAAACAGTAAGTACAGACTTTAATATTTCTGATAAATTATATTTCGAACCATTAACAGAAGAAGATGTACTAAATATAATTGAAAAGGAAAATCCAGATGGAGTTATACTTCAATTTGGTGGTCAAACAGCTATTAAGCTTGCAAACTTCTTAAAGGAAAAGGGGATAAAGACTTTAGGAACTACTGCAGATCAAATAGATATGGCTGAAGATAGAGAAAAGTTTGATGAATTATTAGAAAATCTAGGGATCGATAGACCAAAAGGTAAAGGGGTTTGGAATATAGAAGAAGGTTTAGAAGAGGCTAGAAGATTAGGCTTCCCAGTATTAGTTAGACCTTCATACGTTTTAGGGGGACAAGGTATGGAAATAACTCATGATGAAGATGAGTTAAAGTACTACTTAAAGAATGCTTTTGCGAAGGATAAGAAAAATCCAATATTAGTAGATAAATATTTAATGGGTAGAGAAATAGAAGTAGATGCTATATCTGATGGAGAAGAAATATTAATCCCAGGAGTTATGGAACATCTAGAAAGAGCTGGAGTTCACTCAGGAGACTCAGTTACTATGTATCCTAGCCAAAATATAAGCAAGGAAATCAAAGATAAGGTATTAGATTATACTAAGAAATTAGCAGTTGCTATAGGAATAAAGGGAATGATAAACATTCAATTTATAGAGTTTGAAGGAGAACTTTATATAATAGAAGTTAACCCAAGAGCTTCAAGGACTGTTCCTTATATAAGTAAGGTAAGTAAAGTTCCAATAGTAGACTTAGCTACAAAGGTAATGCTTGGACATAAGTTAAAAGATTTAGGCTATGGAGTAGATATATACAAGGAGCCAGATTTAGTATCTGTTAAAGTTCCAGTATTCTCAACTCAAAAGCTTCCAAAGGTTGAAGTGTCTTTAGGACCTGAAATGAAGTCTACAGGAGAAGTTTTAGGAGTAGGTAGAAATATTCAAGAAGCTTTATTCAAAGGCTTTGTAGGGGGAAGTATGTATCCTTCAAATAAGAAAGGTAAGATATTAGCAACTATCAAAAAGCATGATAAACAAGAATTCTTACCAATAGCTAAGATGTTAGCAAGTACTGGTTACAAGTTTGTTGCAACAGAAGGAACAGCTAAGCTTTTAAGAGAAGCTGATATTGAAGTTGAAGTAGTTAGAAAGTTACATGAAGATGCACCAAATATCTTAGATGTAATTAAGAATAAAGAAGTTGACTTAGTAGTTAATACTCCAACTAAGGGAAATGACTCTAAGAGAGATGGATTTATAATAAGAAGAGCTGCTGTAGAGAGAAATATCGGTGTAATAACAGCTTTAGATACACTAAGAGCTATTGCAGAAGTGAAGTCTCTAGGTATTGAAGGAAAAGACTTAGAAGTATATGATATAGCAGCAGAATAGAAAAATAATTCTATAGGGGATAAGAAAATTACTAATTGATAAAGATGGAGTTCAGGTATGTATCTGAGCTCCTTTTTTCTATATTACATTAAAAAAAGTTATATAATCCGTGAAATATTATTGATGGGGTTAAAGATTTAGAGCAAGTATATAATTTGCCTAGAAGATAACTTAATAAAAGAGGTAATAATGCAGATTTTAAGCTATAAGTTACATAATTAGAAATTATAAATATAAAAATTTTACCAAAAGTATTGACTTTGAACGTGTGTTCGGTTAATATAATTATAGAACTTATGTTTGGTTGGAGGGGTTATGATGAATAATGATATTTTTGTAAAATTAAATTATGAAACAATTGGAGAATTTAAGAGCTTAATAATAGATAGACAACATAAAGATTATGATAATAATAAATATATGATTTGCACAGGAAAATACGATAAGAATGGATGGACATTTATATTTAAGGCAAACAGTTTAAAAGAAGCTGAAGAGTTTATAAATAGAAACTCTATAAAGAAAAGAAACATAATTAGTAAAAGAAGAAGAATAGAAGACAACATTTCACTTATTAATAGTGATAAAATACATATTCCAGCATGGATATAAAATAAAGGCTCAGTCACCCCTGAGCCTTTATTTTTCTTTAACTACATAATTTTCAAATTCAGATAATATCAAATCATAATTGCCATATAGTAAAGTAAGATTTTCTTCACTAGCATTTTTATAAAAATCTAAGTAAGTATCTTGGCCATATTTTTCTACTAGAAATCTTGTAAATGCTCCTGATAACGGGTAAGTATAAAAACAACCATCTTTATCTACTTCTTGATGGAATCTTTCAGAATCGAATAATACATCCTTTATATCGAATTTTTTATTTGATGCAAAATACAAATTGGCCCATTCATAATGAGTTTTACGTACAGACTCTCCATTAATCATATTTACCCAGTATTCTTCTGTAAATTCTGCAAATCCTTCTCGTATAAAGCTAGAATCAGGTCGCCCCATATATAGATAAGATAATATATGAGCAAGCTCATGATTGCCTATACATTTAATTTTTTCATTATAGACAAAATGTAGTTCGTTAGGTTCTCTAGCGAAACCGTTACATGGATCATTATCACCATAGGCAGCTCCCACATCCTCTGGCTTATCATAAACAAACAACTTTAATTTAAAATCAATTTTTCTATTGAAAAAAAACTCGAAAAATTTGTAGGATTTTTCATGTTCTATAATAATACTTTTTAAATCTGAATCTGATAATTCATCGTAATAGTATATATCAAAGAAATTATTTTTAGTATGCCTCATGCTTACCCCCATATTAGCCCAATATAATTTTAATTATTATCAGTTAAAGATTTAATTATCCAATATATAAGGTAGCTTTATAGTAAATGTAGTTAAATCATGATTACTATTTACATAAATACTTCCATCATTATTACTAATTATTTCTTTAACTATATGCAATCCAAACCCATTATCTCCATGATTATTTTGCTTAGTAGAAAAGCCTTCATCAAAAATCTTATCAATAATCTTATCGTTTATTTTTGGACCATTATTTTGTATATCAATTACTAAATGATTATAATTATAATAACTTTTAATCATTAGTAATCCACGTCCATTTAAGGCTTCTATAGAATTTCTAATAATATTAGAAATTACTTTTTGAAGTTCTAGCTCTCCTATAGTTATACTTTCTAAATTAGCATTCTCATCTATTAGAACATCAACATCTTTTAAATCAGTTGAATTAACTATTTGAGATATAATAGATGTTTCTGATGATAAGACTTTAACCTGAGAAGATATATCATTTCCGGCTATTATTCCTTTAAGTAAGTCTCCTAATTTTTCGTAGTTTCCCATTAAATAAGCTCCATATAAATATGAAATTTGAGATCCGTAATCATGTTTTATTTTTTTTAGTTCATTAACCTTCTTTTCTAATTCTCTATTTAACCTATGTATTTCGTTTGATTTTTTATCTAAACCATCAAAGTAAAGAGTTATAGAGATTAGGAAGAGTCCAAGGAAAATAAAAATTATTTGTTTAAATAGTGGATTATCTTTAGCATTGTAGATGAATAAAAATGATATTACAAAATCTAATACTAATGTTGTAATGATTAAAGTGAGTGTGGACGAGATTCTTGATTTAATAATTAAATTCATCTTGTAAATAAATTTCATATTTCTTAAAACTAAATATGAAATTATAAATTGAGGAATAAACATTACTACTATATTTGCATATGCTACATCCATATTTGTGTTATTAATTAAGAATATAAATAGAGAAAAGGACACAATTACACTTATACCTATTATTAAGTAAACTATACTAAATCCTATAAGTGAACCGAGCTTATCACTTCTATAAAGTAATAACATTATAAAAGTTAATTGAAATATATGAATTGTTATTATTGCCAAGCTAGAGTTTCCTATTAACTTAGTTATGAATGTCATTACAATCCACATTATAATTATAGATGTAAATAGTTGTCCTTTATCTTTTTTATATTCATTTTTAACACAATAATTTGCTGAAACAATAAACATAATGCTTTGTAAAATAGTGTTTATTGTATCAATTAATCCTGCGTACATATTATTTCATTCCTTTATCTGTATATATTTCAATATATATTAAATACAACCATATTATACAGTAACTCGATATGTACTGCTATAAAATTATACTAGTTTTACAAAAATATATCGAATATTTGAAAAAATAATTCTTTTTTTAGGATAATTTATGAAATTCTTAAAGATTTTTCTTAAAAAGATAACTGATTTTATTAAAATGCATCCTTTCTTCATAAAATTTATGTGCTTTTGGTCTCTGTAAGCCAGAAGAGAGAGAGAGTATTTCACAGCCATTTTTTCTACCTATATTTTCAACATAAGAAAGGAGTTTTTCTCCATAACCTTTAGATCTTTTATTTTCATCTGTTATTAAGTCATCAACCCAAATATGTTTACCTGAATGAAGGTTTGTACATATAGTAAAACCTATAATAGCAACAATTTCATTATTTTCTAGTAATGAAATCATCCTATAACCATCATTATGAATTAATTTAACAAGTTGAAGATACTTGTCTTCATTTAAATCTGTTCTTAGCTGCTTTACTACTTTAAAGGCATCTCTCCATTGATTTTCTTCTAATAATTCTTTTATTTCTATTTTTACTTCTTCCATTTTATTACCTCCCATAAAATTGATTTAAATTACTAATAATAAATAAGGTAGTAGGTTTTCCTTTATTAACTTACTTAATTAGAGTTAATTACTGATAAGGCCTTAGAAAAATTGTTCTTATGAACATATATGTAGTATTCATATACATAATTAGGATTCTATCCCAATCTACCTATAAAAGACCTAACACTTCCAGGAAATCTTGATGAGTTTCTATTTACAATGCGAGAATCGTATTTAATCCCATTTTGGGATAGAATGCTTCTAATATTAGAAAATCGATCTACGGAAAAACCGTAATAAAGTTCTTTTCTATTCCATAAAGCTATCATTAAAGTCACTCCTTTAAAATGATATTTATAATATCTTAACATTTATTTACATATATTACCATATAATAAGATACTATTTTTAAATATTTGGTTATATTGATGTTAAATAAAACAATATGTTTCTAATAAAAAATAAATTACCAAATTATTAGAAATGTAACTGAAGTGTAAAAATCACTGCAAATGCTTATATAGTATGGTACTTTTAAAATATTAAACTAGAGGATATTATTAAAAGGAGAGAAAAGAAATGGGTGAATATAAATTAGGAATTGATATTGGTGGAACATTTATAAAATATGGGATTATAGATAAAGATTTCAATATTATTGATAAATGGAAGGTGAAGTCAATAAGATTTGAATCAAAAGATGATTTTTATGATTACTTATGTGAGAATATGGGGGAATTAAATAAAGTCGATTATATAGGAATAAGTGCACCTGGGCTCATAGATAAGCATTCTAATGTTAAATCATACGCAGCACCAAATGTATGTGTTATGTATGGAACAAATATAAATAAAGAGGTATCTAGTAGAACAGGTAAAAAGGTATTTTCTATTAATGATGCTAAATCAGCAGGCCTTTGCGAACTTAAATTAGGGAATGCTAAGGGAAGTGTGTCATCAGCATTTTTGATTTTAGGGACAGGCACCGGTGGCTGTGTTTGTAATGAAAAAGGTGTAGTATATGGAAAGGACGCTTTTGCAGGTGAATTTCATCATCTTCCCTTTATGAATTTAAAAACTAATAAAATTGATAGATTAGGTGAATATTCTTCCATTACAGCATTACTAAGGCTATATAATAGTAAAGTGGATAGAAATAACAAAGTAGAATTAGGAATTGAAGTTTGTAATAAATATAATGATGGAGATAATATTGCAGAAAAAGTTATGCAGGAATGGATTGATAATATAGTGATATCATTAATAACTATAGTAACATTTTATAATCCAGAAATTATTTGTATAGGAGGGGGAATCTCAGAAGAAGGATGGTTTATAAACTTAGTAAATGAAAAATTTAAACTTGCATGTGAAGAGTATTTGGGGGCTGATATAATTACAACAGAAATAAAAGGATGTAAATATAACAATGATGCAAATATTCTAGGCTCAATTATTAATATAAATAATTAACTCAATATTTATTAAATTACTGATTTATATGGTATATTTATGTAAAATTATTTATAATGAATTTGTAAACGATTATTTTAAGCTAAAGAGTGGGGTGATGCTATATGTTTAACTATGAAGTTATTCAAAGTTTAAATGAATTAGAGCTTTCTCTATACAGTTATATCATGAAAAATAGTAAAAAAGTCATGTATATGAGAATAAGAGAGTTAGCAGAGGAGGCACATGTATCTACTACAACAATACTAAGATTTTGTAAGAAATTAAAATGTGATGGCTTTTCTGAATTTAAGATAAGATTCAAAATCTATATAGAAGAAGAAAATATACAAAAAATTAATGATGATACGTCTGAGATAATTAATTTTTTAAAAGGTATAGAGAATAGTGACTTAGAGGAAAGGTTAGACAAGTTATGTTCTATGGTAAAAAATGCTAGTACAGTTATTTTTATTGGTATAGGATCTTCAGGGATACTTGGAAAGTATGCAGCAAGATATTTTTCATCAATTGGTAAATTTACAGTTCATATTGATGATCCATTTTTTCCAACAAATTTTAGGTACTTTGAAAATTGCCTAGCAATTGCATTATCAGTGTCTGGAGAAACTCCAACTACTATTGATAATGTAACTAGAATAAAAGAAAATGGATCTACGGTAGTTAGTATAACCAATTCGGAAGACTGCACTATCGCTAAGATTTCTGATTTAAATTTATCATATTATGTTCAACAGGTTAAAGTTGGAGAAAGCGATATAACTACTCAACTCCCTGTTTTATATATGATAGAAAAAATAGGCAAAAAACTATATAACGAATACAGGATATAATGGGAATAAAATAAAAAATAAATTAAAAAAATCTATGAAATAAAGATATAACTAGGTTTATTTCATAGATTTTTTTCTTTTTTTTGAAAAACACAGTGTTATTTTTATGTGTCAAATTATTAGTAAGGGAACATGTTTTTTTATGTTTTTAAAATAGTTACAAACGTTTTCTTTAATTGTATAATGAGCTCATAGAGCAAGAAGTAAGGAGATGAAAAAATGAAATATAAAAAGTTAGATAATTTTAGGGAAGACTTTCTTTGGGGATCAGCATCTGCAGCATACCAAGTTGAAGGTGGATGGAACTCAGATGGAAAGGGTCCAAGTATATGGGATGTTTATACTAAGATACCTGGAACGACCTTTAAAGGAACTAACGGAGATATAGCAGTAGATCATTATAATAGATATAAAGAAGATGTTAGCCTAATGGTAGAAATGGGACTCAAAGCATATAGATTTTCTATTTCATGGAGTCGTATATATCCTGAAGGCAAAGGTGAAGTAAATGAAGAAGGACTAAGGTTTTACGACGATCTAATTGATGAATTACTAAAGAATAATATAAAGCCAATAATAACAATATATCATTGGGATTTACCTCAAAGACTACAGGACTTATATGGCGGATGGGAATCTAAAGAGATAATTGAAGATTTTAATAATTACTGTGTAACTCTTTATAAAAGATATGGGGATAGGGTTAAGTATTGGGTTACATTAAATGAACAAAATGTGTTTATAGGCTTGGGGTATATGTCAGCATTACATCCACCAGGAGTAAAAGATCAAAAAAGAATGTTACAAGCGAACCATATAGCAAACTTAGCAAATGCTAAAGCAATAGAATCCTTTAGACAATACGTACCTAATGGAATGATTGGTCCAAGCTTTGCTTTTTCACCAGTATATCCTTTTAGTTGTAAGCCAGAGGATGTATTAGCAGCAGAAAATTCAGAGGATATGAATTGTAGCTGGTGGCTAGATGTTTATTGCAGAGGAACATATCCGTCCTTCTCATTAAAAAATTATGAAAAACTTGGAATAGCCCCAGTGATAGAAGATTCAGAATTAGAACTATTGGAAAAAGGAAAGCCAGATTTTATAGGAATAAATTATTATAGGACTTCTACAGTAGAAATGAACCCACTTGATGGAGTTGGAGCTGAGTATGAAATGAATAACTCTGGAGAGAAAGGAACTCAGAAGGAAAGTGGAATTCCAGGAGTATATAAAAATGTGAAAAATCCAAATCTTGAAAGTACAAATTGGGATTGGGAAATAGATTCTACTGGACTTAGAATTGGACTTAGAAGATTAACAGATAAATATGGATTACCAATATTAATAACAGAAAATGGACTTGGGGAATTCGATAAGATTGAAGAAGGCGATATTATAAATGATGATTATAGAATAGATTATTTAAATAGGCATATAAGAGCTTGTCGTGAAGCTGTGACAGATGGTGTTGAGCTATTAGGTTACTGTACATGGTCTTTTACTGACTTATTAAGTTGGCTTAACGGATATCAGAAGAGATATGGATTTATATATGTAAATAGAGATGAAGATGATACAAAAGATCTTAGACGTATAAAGAAGAAAAGTTTTTATTGGTATAAAGAAGTGATAAAGAATAATGGAGAAAATATTAAATTGAGGAGTGAATTATTATGAAGAAAATTTTATTAGTTTGTGCAGCTGGGATGTCAACAAGTTTGTTAGTAAATAAAATGAAAGAGGCAGCAGTGAAAAGAGGTATTGAAATAGAGATTGATGCTTTACCAGTTTCTGAGTGCTCTAGCGTTATAGATAGTGTAGATATAGTATTATTAGGGCCTCAAGTTCGTTTCCAAAAGCCGCAAGTAGATGCATTAGTATCAGGAAGAATACCTGTAGAAGTGATAGATATGAGACAATATGGAAGAATGGATGGAGAGTCTATATTAGAAAGTGCATTGGCTAAGATTTCTTAATCTTAGCTTAATGATATAAAAATATTTTAAGGAGGAATTATTTATGAATTTTATGGACAGTTTCCAAGCTGGAATTGAAAGAGTTTTGGTTCCAATTGCAACTAAGCTTAATGCCCAAAGGCATATCTGTGCAGTAAGAGATGCGTTTATTTTAACCTTCCCTCTTACTATGGCAGGATCACTTATGATATTACTTAATTTTGTTTTATTATCGCCAGACGGATTCTTAGCAAGGATATTTAAGCTTGGTGAGATTTTCCCTAATTTAGCTGATTATCAAGCGATATTCAGCCCAGTTCTAAAGGGGTCAGTTGATATATTAGCAATACTTATAGTATTTCTAATAGCTAGAAACCTTGCAAAAATACTAAAAGCTGATGATTTATTGACAGGATTAACAGCTATTTCAGTGTATTTTATAATCTACCCAGATTATGTTGCAGTAGATAGCGTCAACCATCTTTCTACAAAATATATGGGAGCGCAAGGTTTATTCGTAGCTATTATTGTTGGATTACTAGTTGGTGAATTAATGTCTAAATTATCAAAAACAAGCAAGCTAGAAATTAAAATGCCACCACAAGTTCCACCAGCAGTAGCAAGAACTTTTAAGGTTTTACTACCTATTATGATTGTAACAATTTCTTTCGCTATTATCAACTTCATTATTAAGCAGATCGCTCCAGGTGGATTACATGAAATAGTATATGATGTGATTCAAGGTCCATTAACTAAACTTGGAAGCAATGTAGGTTCAGTAGTTGTATTTGCTTTAGTTTCTCAATTATTATGGGTTATGGGTATACATGGGCCAAATACAGTAGCAGCAGTTAGAGACACAATGTTTGCGGAAGCTAATAATGCTAACTTAGCATATGTTGCAGCAAATGGATCAGCATGGGGAGCTCCATTCCCAGTAACTTGGGGTGGAATGAATGATGCCTTTGCTAATTATGGTGGTTCAGGCTGTACATTAGGTTTAATTATTGCAATATTTATATTTAGTAAAGCAAAAGATCATAGAAGTATTGCAAAGCTTTCTCTTGCACCAGGATTATTTAATATAAATGAATCAATTATATTTGGTTTACCAATAGTATTAAATCCAATATATATTATTCCGTTTATAATTACACCAGTTGTAAACGTGCTAATTGGTTATACAGCAGTGGTAATATTAAAAATTATACCACCTGTAGCTTATTCAGTTCCATGGACAACGCCAGGACCTTTGATACCTTTCTTAGGAACTGGAGGAACGGAATTTATGGCATTAGTAGTGGGGTTTGTGTGCTTAGCAGTTAGTGTATTAATATACTCTCCTTTTGTAATTGCAGCAAGTAAATCGGCACAAAAGCAGGCAGAGCAAGAAAATGCCGTCCAATTATAGATATTAATATAGGAGATTTAACTATGGAAGAAATAGAATTAGTAGCATTTGAAATAATCAGCAATGTAGGAATGGCAAAATCCTTAGCTGTTGAAGCATTAAGGGATGTTAGAAATAACAATTATGATGAAGCAAAATCTAAAATTAAGGAATCTGGTGAATATTTAATTAATGGACATCACGCTCATGCTTCACTAATTCAACAAGAAGCTGCAGGCAAAAGGGTTGATTTTTCATTAATAATAATGCACGCAGAGGATCAACTGATGAGTGCAGAGACAATTAAGTGTCTTGCAGAAGAAATGATAGAAATGTACAAGGATTTAAAGAATAATTAATAATAAGGGTAGCTTATATTTTCATTATAGGCTACCTGATTTTACAAATTAGATCTAGTAGTGGAGGAATATTAAGGATATGAAACATAGATTTAAAGAGGGGTTTTACTGGGGAACAGCTATTTCAGCGTTACAAACCGAGGGAACACATCAGGGAGATGGAAAGAGTGATACGACATTTGATGTTTGGTTTAAGAAAGACCCAGAAAGGTTTTTTAACGGAGAAGGAAATAAAATAGCTGTAGATTTTTATCATATGTATAAGGAAGATATAAGATTTATGAAAGAAATGAATCACAACTCATTTAGATTCTCTATAGCATGGTCTAGGTTAATTCCTAATGGAGATGGTGAAATAAATCAAATGGCAGTAGATTATTATAATGACTTAATTAATGAGCTTATTAGCAATGGAATAGAGCCCTTTATATGTTTGTTTCACTTTGATATGCCATGGTGTATGCAAGAGAAGGGTGGATGGGAATCACTTGAAGTAGTAGATAAGTATGTGGAGTATGCAGAAGTAGCATTTAGATTATTTGGAGACAGGGTTAAGAAGTGGTTTACTCATAATGAACCTATAGTACCTATTGAGGGATCATATCTTTATGGATTCCATTATCCTATAATAAATGATTTTAAGAGGGGGATAAAGGCTACATATTATACGATTTTATCTAACTCTAAAGCAATTAAAAGATTTAAAGAGTTAAGAGTGGAGGGAGTATTATCTCATGATAGTACTATTGGGGCCATATTAAGTATGTCTCCGGTTTATCCAAGGGATGAAAGTAATATGGAAGATGCAAAAGCAGCAGACATATGTAAGTTGTTTTTTACAAATAGTTTCTTAGATCCTATGGTAAAAGGTTGTTTTAATAAGGATTTAATAAATATTTTAAGAGAATACGACTTGTTAGATAAGTTTTACAATGAAAAAGAGTTAGAACTCATTAATGATAATACTATAGAATTTTTAGGCTTTAATTATTATTTCCCAAGAAGGGTTAAAGCAAAGAAAGAAAAAAGTAAAGGCGAAGTGAAAACACCAGAATATTTCTTTGATAACTATGTAATGCCAAATAGGAAGTTTAACAAGGATAGAGGATGGGAGGTATATCCCAAGGGAATATATGATTTACTTATGCTTCTAAAGGAAGAGTATAATAATATACCTGTATATATCTCTGAAAACGGAATAGGAAGGCATAATGGTGATAAAGAGGATATGGATGAGAATGGCTTTATTAATGATGATACAAGAATAGATTTTATTAAAGATCATTTAGAATGGATTTGGAAGGCACAAGAGGAAGGATCTAATGTATGTGGTTATCATATGTGGTCATTAATGGATAATTGGTCCATGTCTAATGCTTTTAAGAATAAATATGGTTTTTTACATGTAGATAGAGAAAATGGATTAAAAAGAAGCATGAAAAAGAGTGGATATTGGTTTGCAGAAGTAAGTAAAAATAATGAATTTTAAATTGGATTCCCCCAATGAAATTTTCAATAAATTTTAAGGACAGTATATTTAATCAAATATACTGTCCTTTTATACTAATTTTCTGGTCCCTTTGAGACTAGAAAACTTCTATTTATATATCTAATAGGTTCTTAGTGTAGTTACTATAAAGATCTCTAAGATTTTTCATACTATCTTCTAATTCAAGAAGTAGATTAGATGCTAGTGCATAATCCTTATTTGAAATTGCTTCTTTAGTACGAGTAAATAGACTCTTAGTAGTATAAGTATCCTTCATTATATAGTGTCTTAGATTATTGATAGTCATCCAGTTAGATATATCTAGATCTAAAGCATTTACTGAATGAAGTTGTTTAAAGCTTCTTACTTCAGCTGCATGATTTAAAATAATTCTGTGGATTATATCAGTTGTCCATCTTTGAGTTATAGCTAATTTAAAGCTGTTTATAATGCTATCGCTAAATACATCATTTCTTCTTAAGACTTCTAACTTTTCAGGGTATTTATCTAATTGAATTAAGTTTTCGTAAACTGTAGCAGGAGCCTTACCGAAGAATTCATCTCTTTCTTCATCAGTGAAGAACTCAAATACATCTTCTTCAGTTCTGTATGCTCTAGATTTTTCTAAGTAATCTGCATCTTCTCCAGGTTTCTTAGATAATTCAGCTAAAAGTTCTTCTTCAGTTTTATTATTTTCAAGGGCATATATTATTCCATCTAACATGGCCATATAAGAAACAGATATAGCTAAATAAATATTAGAATGTGGATTTGGAGATCTAAGCTCAAATCTAGTAGCCATAGGATTTATTAAATCTCTAATTAATCCAATAAGTATAGTTCTATTTCTTGATGGATTTTCTGGAGACATACCAAGTGAAGTTACTATACAAATAGGAGCTTCAAATCCAGGCTTTAATCTCTTAAAGGCTCCATTAGTAGAAGAGATAAATGGATTCATTATTTCATAGTTCTTTAAAATCCCCATTATTGCGCCATAACCTATAGTGCTTAAGAAATCTTCCTTTGTAGCATGGAATAAGTTGATTCTTTTTCCGTTCTTAAGTTTTAAACTCACTCCAAGATGAACGTGCATACCTGATCCAGCTACCCCATCAATAGGTTTAGCTTTAAAGGAAACATCTAATCCATGTCTTCTAAAGGTTTCTTGAGTAAGTATTTTAACAAAAATTTCATTGTCAGCAGCTTGTGCAGCATCTGAATATTTCCAGTCTATTTCAAGCTGTTCCATTATATGATTGAATTGTCCGTTACTATCTAATTGAGACTTAACTCCACCAACTTCCTTATGACCCATTTCAGGTTCAAATCCATAAGCTTCCATTAGTAGAAGAGTTTCTTCTAAAGCTGTTCTAACTATTCCTTTAGTTCTTGTCCAATATTGTTCTTGCATAACTTCAGATGTAGATAATTCCTCTATATGTGCTTGTTCATTAGGTGTCTTAACCCAGAATTCTAATTCTGTAGCTGAAGTTGTTACTATTTCATCTATATCATCAAAAGTTATATTAAATGGTTTTAAAGTATTAGGATTATTCTTGAATATATTTAGAAGAGTTGACTTAAATGTCTTAACAGATGAGTTAAGAATATTTCTTGAACATACAGGTTTATTATTGTGAATCAAAAATGAAGGGATTCTAAGAGTACCAATAGGTTTATTTGTAGAAATATCTATATGATCATAATTATAATCAACAAACCAATTAGCATTTTTATCTGCTACCATATCTACTTTTGCGTCGTTTAGTGTAGCTATTCCAGGAAGTACAACTGATGATCCATCTGTTTGAATGGCAACACCATTTAAGAATGAATCTATATCATCTAAAAATAACTTTGCAGGAATTTTTTCATCGGTATCATTACCTGATAAATCGATACCTACTATAGATACGAATTTTATTTCAGGATGATCATTAAAAATTTTAAATAAGTCTTCTTTATTATGTAGCGATTTTGGAATTGTATAAATTAAATCTTTCATAAAAAAGCTTTCTTGCCGAAAAATAGCAAGAAAAAATTCACTTCCTTTCTGTGTATAATCGAATAATTAGATAAAAATTGCAATGCAATATTCGTAATACTGAGTAATTTATAAAGAAATTCTATTATATATTAAGGTATGATGTCAATAATTAAATTAGTATTTTTTGATTCTTTTGGAAAATTTATTTTATAATAATATATAGAATTATTAACACTTTAAGGCTATACTTAGATAACCTTAACAAAATATAACATTGATTTAAAATAGTTAGTAAATTTTTAAAGGTGCTGTTTGCAAAGCAGCACCTTTAATCATAGTTTTTTATTTGAAATTGATTTAAGTGAATTTGATAATATATCTTCAGGATAGCCTAAAAAAGATAATAATTTTAGAGCGTTTCCTGTGTTACATATGCCTTCTTTAAGCAGGTAGTCAAAAACTAATCCTTCTTCTTCATCTATACCTTCACAGAAGTAATATCTCAAATATTTTTCATTGCAACTCTCAGCTAATTCTAAATCATGAGTAGCTACTATTGATAGAGCATTCCTATCCATAATATATTTTAATATCTCCTTAGAAGCAGCTATTCTCTCAATAGGATTAGTACCTTTAAATATTTCATCAATTATACAAAAGGCAGGTACGTCTTCTTCTAAAGAATTAAGTATCCTAAGAACAGACTTACATTCCTCTAAATAATAACTAGCACCAGATAAAATATTATCTGAGAGGCTTAAAGAAGACATTACTCTAAAGAAGGAAGCTTCATATTTATTAGAATAGCATGTATATATAGTTTGAGATAATAGTATGTTTATTGCTATAGTTCTCATAAATGTAGATTTACCAGACATATTTGACCCAGTCAATATAATACCTTGATTTAAAATAGAAATACTATTAGGCACCCCATTTTCTAATAAAGGATGATTAATATTTTCTACAGATAAGGCTTTATCGTTATTATCAACAAAGTGAGGTAAACAATAGTAGGGAAGCCTATTCCTAAAGGAAGCTATAGAAACATAAGCTTCTAGAGTTCCAACTAAAGAGTATAACTCAATAAGATTTTGTCTATTTTCTTTAATAATATTTATTACTGAATAATAAGAACGTATCCTAGTCAAAAATAAAGCATTTATAGTTTCTATAAAAATATCTAATTCACTTTGAGAATATATAAATTTAGTTTTAGAATCTATCTTTGATAATGGTGCTACTTTTTCGCTAATTAGTGAAACATAATCCTTCAATATTGGATTATCAATCTTAGATAGTTCTTTGGCTGCTCTAATAAAGTTACCTAAGTATTGAAGAGAAGATAACTCATATTCTATTTCAGCTGCACTCCTCATTGAAATAAACATATATATAGCAAAAATAACAAAGAAAGTAGGTATTTGATTAGCACCAAAAAGTATAAAACATACTACAGCTATAACTGAAGAAATAGCAAGAAGGTTATATAGTAGAGTTTTTCCCTTATTAGGTGTGGCATCTGTATTGAATAAATTGAATACTTCTCCTTTTCTTTGTCTTCCTAAGTTAGATAGTATTTGTTGAATATGACCTCTTAAAGAAGGATCTTCATTTATAAGATTAATTATTTCGTTTCTCTTTTTAAGTTCATCCTTAGAGACTTTAGGAGTTCTTAAAAGATAATATAACATCTGTTCTCCAGGAGTTGATGAACATATACTTATTTTTTTTAGGATTTCATCTAGGTTTAGGTCATCTGCAGTTTGATCGTCTATATTATGAAAGTTTTTTTCTTTTAAGATATCAGGACCAAATTCATAATAAAATTTATGGATTTTTTCGAAATCAAATTTATTATCATAAGCCTCTGGCCAAGAATGTAATAGATATTCTATTTCTTGAAGTCTTTTTGATTTATCAAATAGTTTAGAAGCTATTATAACGATTAGGACAAATAATACTATACCTATTTGATAAGCTCGTCCACCTATTGTAGGACCAATTTTAAAGGTTATATAAATTATAAGTACAGCTAAAATTGCTGAGATTAAAGTAGATACTTTGTAAAAAGATAAATTTTTTTTCATTAGAAACCTCCAAAGTTTATATGGAAATAGCATTTATGTTATAGTAATGAATAGAATGTTATTAAATAATTAATATGTAATATATTTCTATTTATTATATCATATAAGAAGGCACAAATATATATGTTGAAATAAGCATTCTACCTTTGATTACGTTATTTTATATTTAATATAATAATACTGCTATTAATTGAAAAATATATATGTTAATAAATTTATGGATTTATACTACATTAAGGTATAAAATAAAAAGTAGAATTAAAGAAAATGGAGTGAGATAATTGGACAATAAGAATAGGCCAATAGGTTTTTTTGATTCAGGCGTAGGTGGATTAAGTGTAATGAGAGAAGCTTTAAAAATTATGCCTAATGAGGATTATATATATTTTGGAGATTCTAAAAATGCTCCATACGGAATAAAAAGTGTAGAAGAAGTTAGGGAGTTAACTTTTAGAGCTGTTGAATTCTTACTTAATAAAGGAGTTAAGGGGATTGCAGTAGCTTGTAATACTGCTACTAGTGCAGCAGTTGCTGATTTAAGGAAGATGTATCCTGACTTACCTCTAGTAGGTATAGAACCAGCATTAAAGCCAGCAGTTGAGTCTGTAAATGATGGAAGCATATTGATTATGGCTACACCTATGACTTTAAAAGAAGCAAAGTTTAATAGATTAATGAAAAAATATGAGGATAGAGCAGATATAGTACCTGTACCTTGTCCTGGTCTTATGGAGTTTATAGAAGAAGGAAAACTTCATGGGGAAGAGGTAGAGCAGTATTTATTAGATAAGGTAAATACATATAAGAAGGGAAAAATATCATCTATAGTGCTTGGATGTACACATTATCCATTTATAGAACCATTATTATCTAAGATAGTTGGTGAAGATACTGTAATTATAGATGGAGGATTGGGTACAGCGAAAGAGTTAAAAAGAAGGTTAAATGAAAAAGAGTTACTTACCGATTCAACTGAAGTAGGAAAGGTTGAAATTATTAATTCTTTAGATAAGGAAGAAATAATAGATTTAAGCTATAGACTATTAGAGCTATAGAATTTATTTAAAGGATATGAAATATTGATAGATTGAAATTTATTGGCCCCTAATTATTTCAATGATTAGTGGGCTTTATATTATAGATTTTTGGTGATTAGGAGCTCTTTTGTTTTAACTTTGAGAAAGGTTTTGTAAAATAAATTCAAAAAAGTTGTTAAATTGTTGACAAAAAACCAATAGGTTGATATATTATAATAAAGAGTAAATTTTCAGAATATTTGAATAAGTTTTATGGTAGGGGGATATTTATGGATATTAAGATTAAAAATGTAATTGGGGAAGATGTAACTATTGAAGATGCTATACTTTTAAGAGAAATGATAAGAAATAGCATAAATCTTGGTGTAACTTTAGATTTTGAAGGATTTAGAAGAGTTCCAACTACTTTCTTAAATTTATTATTAGGAGATTTAATTAATAGTTTTGGAAGAGACTTCATTTTTAAGCAAATTAATGTTAAAAATTTATCAAACTATACAGATTATTCAAGGGTTGTTCTTGGAACTACCTTTCAATAAAGATGTTATTATTAATTATAAAATAGTATTTAGTGAAAATTATAATAAGGTATAAATAGTTATTCTTAATGTATAGGCGTAAGCCTTCTACAACTATTTGTGCCTTATTAATGCTATTTGATAAAAGTAATTTATTTTTAAATTGTATAATGAAAATTTAATCTTTTAAGAAGGGTTTATTTAAATTTAGCAATAAAATAATGTAGTATAATGACTTCTAATAAGTTAAGTAGCTAGACTTTTAGTATATAAGAGATTAGTGAGCTTTAATATTAGAAGTTTATTTTTTAGCTATATTTTAACTAAATAAATTATATATATGAAAATATCTATAAATAAGATATAATTACCATTATAGATAACTTATTATTAAAGTGAATTTATGTTAATAAATATGACAATAATAAGAGATGATTTATTTTGAAAGGAGACTATTATGAAAAATCCAATAGTGACAATAAATATGGAAAATGGAGGAGTTATAAAAGCTGAATTATATCCAGAAGTAGCTCCAAATACAGTGAAGAATTTTATTAGTTTAATTAATAAAGGATTCTATGATGGAGTAATATTCCACAGAGTAATTCCAGGTTTTATGATTCAAGGGGGATGCCCAGACGGTAATGGAATGGGTGGCCCTGGATATAGCATCAAAGGAGAATTTACTAGAAATGGTTTTAAAAATGATCTAAAACATTCTAGAGGAGTGCTTTCAATGGCAAGAACTATGGTTCATGATTCAGCAGGAAGTCAATTCTTTATTATGGTTCAAGATTCACCACACTTAGACAATCAATATGCTGCATTTGGTAAAGTTATAGAAGGTATGGAAGTGGCTGATGGAATAGTTAAGGCTCAAAGAGACTATAATGATAAGCCATTTGAAGATCAAAAAATGGTGAAAGTTACTGTAGATACTTTTGGAGAAACTTATGATGAACCTGAAAAGGTATCAAGATAATAAAGGGATATAAAGAATATTAGTTTATGGGAGAGATAGTATGCTTAGTGGAAATAAGAGTATTTTAGTATTTAATGCTCCTTTGGAAGAAATAAATATTTTAAAGGAGAGTGGACTGAAAGTTATTGAAGTTTCAACTGAAATGACAGAAATGAAGATTTCTGATATTTTAGGTGGACTAAGGTTTGAGACAGTAACCAATAACATAGTAGATGAAACAGTTATTCTATTTAATGACTTTTCAGACGAAGAAATTAGTCAAATTATAGCAAGTATTAGACAAAGATTTAAAGGTGGAATATTTGCTGTCGTAACTCCTACTTCAATAGAATGGAAATTTAATTACCTAGTAGAACATTTAATTGAAGAAAGAGAGTGGTATTTGAAGAATCAGAAAGGAAGATAAGCTTTGAGTAGAGTTGGTGACAAGATAAAGGAAGCTAGACTTAAAGAAGGTTTAAGTCAAAAAGCTTTAGGAAAAAAACTTGGAGTTGCTGAAAAGTTTATAAATGAAGTTGAACTTGGAAGAAGAATAGCTAATGAAGCTTTTATTGAAAAAGTATCTAAACTATTAAAGACAGATTTAAATGATGTTAGCATGGTAGTAACTGATGAGGCTCTACAAGAGGAAAGAAAAGTTTTAAAAGAAACAAATTCCTTTAAATCTTCTAAAGCTCCAAAAAGCCTTGGCAAGGAAGATGAAGTTTGGACTAATGCATTTTCATCAGTTTTAAAAAATGTACCTATTTATGATTATTCACTTAAGAATAATAAGGGTTATAAGGAACTTCCAATTCACTCTAATAAAATAGATGGATTTGCACAGGATAAGGTATTATATCTAGAAGTTCAAGATGATGAAATGTCTGGCTTTAGAATGTTAAAGGGAGATTTAGCATTTGCTTCATTATCAAAAGAAACTAGTAATAATGGAATTTATCTAGTTGAATATAATGGGAAAAGAGCTATAAGACAAGTAAAGCTATTAGGAAATTCAAAAGCTTTATTAGTTAGTAATGGAGGAAGCCTTCTAACTGAAACTGTAAACTTAAACGAAATATCTGTAATAGCTAAGTTAGAAAGATTAGAAATAAAACTATAAAATATTATAGATAAATAGGCTGTTGATAAATTATCAACAGCTTTTAATTTTAAGATAAGTTAGTAATCAGGTATAAAGTCTCATTTTAGAGGGGTAATCTGATGATATAGGAAATAATTTGTTTAAAATTAATAGAATAAAGAGTGCTTCTGTTGATAAATAGAGGTGCTCTTTATTTTTATTGTGGATAAATTTTGCCTCTAGATTATAAATCTATATTTAAGTAGCAATATTATCTATCTTATTTTTGTATCTAAAGAATATTTTTCTCACCATAAGCTTACTTTTCATATATTGATATAAATGGCTTTTATGAGGTGATTAATATGGAAAATGCAAATTCAAGCAAGATAAATTCCTCTCTTGGACTTATACAAAATACTCCAAAGAATTTATTGGGGAAGTTAGGAGTAAATTTTGGGCTAACATCTATGGAAGGAAATACTATTGAGGTGGTAGCTTTATCTGGCGATAAACCTATTAATGTTAAGTCATTAGTGGAAGGGTTAAATGGGAAGTATGAGGATTTAGGTTTTGGATACAGCATAATAACAATACCTATTGAAAATCTAGTAGCCCTTGCAAATAGTAAATATATTCAATATATAGAGTTGCCGAAAGAGCTTTATACTACTGATTCCCAAAGTAATAAGGCAGCTTGTGTACCATTAGCTAGAGATACTTATAATATCCAAGGAGATGGGATATTAATAGGATTTATAGATTCAGGTATTGATTTTACTCATCCAGCTTTTAGAAATGATGATGGAACTACAAGGGTAGATTATATCTATGATTTATATGCTGGTGGGAAGATCTATAATAGGGAAACTATTAATTTAGCTCTTCAAAACCCTGATCCATATTCAGTTGTGCCTTCAATTGATACTAATGGACATGGGACTCATGTAGCAGGTATTGCATGTGCAGGTGGAAGAATTAATACAGAATATTATGGAGTAGCTCCGAAGAGTTCTATTGCTATGGTTAAATGTACAAGAGGAAGATTTGCTCTTAGCACTAATATTATGAGAGGAATAAAGTTTCTAATAGATGCTGGTAAGGAGCTAGATAAGCCTTTAGTAATTAATATTAGTTTAAGTACAAATGATGGAGCACATAATGGGACTAGCTTACTAGAACAATATATTTCAACTACATCTATTTTAGAGAGGGTAACAATAGTAATAGCGGCTGGAAATGAAGGGGATGCAGCACATCATATTGGAGGAGAATTAAATAGAACAAATAGAATATCAATAAGTGTGGCAGAAGATGAAAGGTATCTTGTACTTAATTTATATAAACCAGTTTTATCAGAAATATCAATTAGAATTGTAAGTCCTACAGCAGCAACCAGTGGAGATGTGATGATAAAAGAGGGATATTCCCAAGGGCTTATAGGAACTGATATATATCAGGTCTTTTACACTGGACCAAAACCTTTTGATATTATTGGAGAAATAACAATAGCGATAAATACTAATACGGAATATATATCTTCAGGTCAATGGGAGATAGATATAAGTTTAGTAAATCAGTATAGTGGCAATTTTGATATGTGGTTACCTATTTCTGAAGGGTTAAATACTAGAACAAAATTCTTACAGCCAACAGTATTAAATACTTTAGGAATTCCTGCAACAGTAACTAATATTATTGCAGTTGGAAGCTATAATTATCTAACTAATACAATTTCATCTTTTAGTGGAAGAGGAAGGCCAACAGTATATCAGCCTATAAGACCAGATTTAGTGGCACCCGGAGAAAATATAACATCTGTTGCGCCAAATAGAAGTTTTGATACTAAAAGCGGGACATCTATGGCAACTCCACATGTAGCTGGAATTGCTGGATTAATGATGGAGTGGGGAATACTAATGAATAATGATCCATATTTGTATGGACAGCGCTTAAAGTATTATTTAGTAATAGGGGCTAAGAGGTCTAGAACAGATATATTTTATCCAGATCCAAGTTGGGGTTATGGAGAAGTTTGCTTAAATGCGGCTATAGATAACTTAATTAAAAACATTGGAATAGTTACTCCAAGGAGGGAGGCGAGTAATGTGAATCAAAATAATCAGAGTAGGGTAGAAAATCAACCTGAGGTTTCATCATCACAAGGTAAGTCTAGCTTATATCGTTATTTTCAGACAAGTTTAATTAGAGATATAGAAAAATATAATGAAGTTGTTGGTTTTTTTGTAGAATATACATCACTAGAGGATTTACTTAAAATTAATAATATACCTGGAGCATCTGTGACTGTAATTGATAATAACTTTGCTATTGTAATGATACCTTTTAATAAAGTATTGGAAATAGAACCCTATGTTAGAGATATTACATCAATAGAAATACCTGTAATTTATACTTTAGAGCAAATTACACCTGTTGAGGCTAGTGGAGCTACTCTTTTTCATAACAATCCGTTGCTTCAGTTAAATGGAAGGGGGACTGTAGTTGGAATAGTTGATACAGGTATAGATTATTTAAATAAGGAATTTATGAGGGAAGATGAAACAACTAGGATTTTAAGAATATGGGATCAGAGTATAGAGGGTGACAAGGAAGTATTTGGAGTAAAGCTAGGAGTAGAGTATAATGAAGCCCAAATTAATGAAGCTATACAAGCATCTAAAAGGGGAGAAGATCCATATGCTATAGTAAATAGCAAAGATGAAGTTGGGCATGGAACATCAGTTGCAAGTATAGCTGGGGCTAGAGGGATTAATCCAGAAGTTATAGGAGCAGCCCCAGATTGTGATTTTGTAGTTGTGAAATTAAAGCAATCACCTCAAGTAATGTTAGATTTTGCTGGGGTAAGCACTCCAGGTACTGGAAGATATACAACTATAGAACTTTATTTTGCAGTAAGATATTTAGCTAGAATGGCATCTGAACTAAATAGACCAATGGTAATTTGTGTACCATTGGGAAGTAATATTGGAGCTCATGATGGTACAAATAGCATAGAAGTAACTTTAGACTCTACAAGTACAAGGGTGGGGCTTATATCAGTAACAGGTACTGGCAATGAGGGGGATACAGATACACATACAGAAGGAAGGTTTGAAAAACCTGGAGAGATAAAAAATATAGAAGTTAGAATAGGAAAGGGGCAGAAGGATTTAAACTTTCAAATATATATACAACAACCAGATAAGGTTTCTATTGGAATAGTTTCGCCATCAGGAGAAGTAGTTGATAAAATTCCTGTAAGGTTAAATAAAGTAGAGAATATAACTTTTGTCTATGAAGGAACAAAGATGAGAATTGCTTATTTTTATCCTGATTTAGTTACCGGAGATGAAGTAATTAGTATAGAAGCAAGAGGACTAAAGGAAGGGATTTGGCAATTTAGATTATATGGTGATTATATAGTTGATGGGCGATATTGGAGTTGGCTACCTCAAAGAAGTTTACTAGATCCCGATACTAAGTTTTTAAGTCCTAGCCAATATGTAACATTAACTGTACCAAGCACCGCAAGAACTGCAATAATACCTTCTTTTTATAATCAAGTTAATAATGCAACTGTAGGGCAATCAGGGCGAGGTTTCACTAGAGATGGCAGAATAAAACCTGATATTGCTGCAGGAGGAATAAATGCAATAGTAACCACCCCGGGGGGAGCAACAAAAACTATAAGTGGATCATCTGTTTCAACAGCAGTAACTGCTGGATGCTGTGCCCTTATTCTCCAGTGGGGAATAGTTGATGGGAATTATCCAAGGTTATACTCAACAGAAATGAGAACTTATCTTATAAGAGGGGCAAGTATGAGGGCCGGAGATATATATCCTAATCAGCAGTGGGGATATGGAACATTGAATATGAAGGGGGTATTTGATGCTATCAGGGAAAATCTATCTGGTGGAGTTACTCAGACAAGATTTAATGAAGAATACAAAGTAGGAGAATTATTTATTAGTAAGCCTAAAGGCATGTAAAGATCCATGCTTTCAATTGATGTAGTTTACTTTAAAAGTATTTTTCACTTAAAACTCTATACGACTGCAGATGTATATTGTTCGTTGAAACATATATATTGATAAACCTGAACCAAATTATTATAAGGGGCATATATTGGATATAGGAAAAATAATTAAAGGAGAAATATATGGCTGAAAAGGGAAGTTTAAAAATACAGTGTTTTTTAGGCGAGAGTTATATACCTGTAGATAATTCTAAAATAACTATAAGACCATCTGCTGAAGGATCAGTTTCTCAAACAATTTCATTATCAACCAATTCTATGGGAGAATCTGAAATAGTAGAATTAGATGCACCACCATTAGCATATTCTCAACAACCAACAGGGCAAGTTCCTTATAGCATGTATGACATATTAGTTGAAAGAGAAGGTTTCCAAAGTATTTTAATAAACAGGTGTCAAGTATTCCCGGGAGAATTATCAATTCAGCAATGTAACCTAATAGAGAGTTCTGGGATTTTAACTAGGATGGAAACAATAGAAACTCCCCCTAATACCGCAAATGCACCATCCAGTTTCCAAGGTGGAAATATTAATGAAGTTATAAATATTGGACCAAATACGTTAAATGGTAATTATCCAGCGAAAATTCCAGAAGAAGTTGATAAGCCACTTCCACCACCAACTAGTGGAGTAGTTTTACCAAAACCAGTTATTCCAGAATTTATAGTGGTTCATGCTGGAGGACCTAATAACACATCAGCACCTAATTATAATATTCCTTATAAAGATTATATAAAGAATGTTGCATCATGTGAGATTTATTCAACTTGGCCAGATAGCACTATTAGAGCAAATATTTATGCTATAATTTCCTTTACATTAAATAGAATATATACTGAATGGTATAGAGGAAAAGGAAAGAATTTTGATATTACGACTTCAACTGCATATGATCATGCATTTACTTATGGAAGAAACATATTTGAAAGTATTAGTGCTGTTGTAGATGATATATTTTCTACTTATATAAGAAGAATAGGGAAAAAACAGCCACTTCTCACACAATATTGTGATGGTAAAAATGTAACTTGCCCAGGATGGATGACCCAATGGGGAAGTAAGTACCTAGGAGATCAAGGAAAGGCTCCATTTGATATATTAACTAATTTCTATGGTAATGATATTGAATTAGTAACAGCAGAACAAGTTAAAGGGATACCAAAATCCTTCCCAGGATATGATTTGACTGTTGGCTCATCAGGAAATGAAGTAAGATCAATTCAAGAATATTTAAATAGGATAGCTCAAAACTATCCATTGATTCCTAAAGTAGCTCAAGATGGAGTATTTGGACCTAAGACTGCAGAAGCAGTTAGTGTTTTCCAAGGAGTATTTAACTTACCAAAGACAGGAATAGTAGATTATGCTACATGGTACAAGATATCTGATGTTTATGTAGGAGTTACTAGAATAGCAGAATTAAGAGGTGGTTATAGAGGAGGAATAAATTCTGTAGAGAGAATATTTATACCACCAACAGCTTTTGATGGATATGATAGTAATAAAATTCCTAAATTTAATTATTTCGATGATTTTATGTAAAATAGATGAATTGGAATTTTTCCAATTCATCTATTTTTTTCTATATATCTATTTTTTTGTCGATAAAAGGTATATAATGAGTGTATTATGCTACTTTTGTCGCTAGTAAGTTATAATGACTATAGTGCATTAGTTTATACAGGAGGGAAAAAATGAAGGGGACGGTAGTATCTACATGGATTAGAACATGTAGGGATTTATACGGGAATGAGCAAATTAGAAAATCTTTAAAAGCTGTTAATTGGCCAGAAGATATAGTTTTCAGTCCTTTAGACGACGTAGAGGATGAAAAGATATTTAAGTTTATAGGAGTAATTGCTGATAATGTAGGAACACCTATAAATGAGCTTTGGAGAATCATTGGAGAAAATAATTTAAATAAGTTTGCAGAAGATTATCCAGTTTTCTTTAAGAGGGTGGATCTTTATAAATTTTTAAATTCTCTTAACTTTGTTCACGCTATAATAATGAAAAAAATAAGAGGTGCTAAGCCGCCTATAATGGCAATTAAGCAAATGTCAGAAAATGGAATTAATCTTACATATAGATCAGATAGAGAACTTTTTGATTATTTCTTAGGATTACTATGGGGAAGCGTTAAGTTTTTTGGTGAAAAAGTAAAGATTGAGGAAGTGGGTAGAGAAAAGGGAGAACTTACAGTGTATATAGAGTTCGAGAAGAATATTCATTTCAAGAAGAAGTATTTTATCAGTAGAACTTTATCTAACTTTGGTTTTAAGAGCTTAGAATTAAAGATTGGAGTTCCAATATTTATATTAGTCACTTTAGTAGGATTACCAATGGTAGGATTAGTTAAAGGTGCATTAATGGGTGGAATAGCTGGATTAATTTCTGTATTTGTAAGTAGTATAATAGTTAAACCATTAAATGATATTATTGAAAATATAGAAAATAATAATTTTGATGCCATAGATACTAGTATATCTACTAATGATGAACTAGAAAGAATATATACAGGAATATCTAAATTAAAAAATAGTATTAGTGAAGATTTAACATCAGCTAATTTAACTTTAAATGAGTTAAGTGTGTTCACTCAATCTATGTTTAAAACAACTGAAAATATGAAGAAAGCAACACAAGAAATTTCAACTTCTTCAGAACAAGTACTAGAGTTAGCAGAGAGACAAGAGGTAAGCACAGAGGAACTTGTTAATCAAACTAATGAAAATATAGAAGCTCTAAAGGATTTAGTTGTACTTCAGGATAAAAATAAAAATATATTAGATAAGTCTGTTGATAAGATAAAAGAAAGTTATTTGAATGTAGACAAGTCTAATGAAGCTATTAGGGAAACTTTAAGTTCATTTATGAGTGTTAAAGAAAGAGGACAAAGTTTACAAAGAAAAGCTGATGATATAACTAATATTGTTTCATTAGTTTCTGGGATTTCAGATCAAACGAATCTTTTAGCTTTAAATGCGTCAATTGAAGCAGCTAGAGCAGGAGAGCAAGGAAGAGGTTTTGCTGTAGTAGCTGAAGAAGTAAGGAAACTTGCAGAGCAATCTCAACAAGCAGTAAAAGATATAAATAATAATTTATCTTATTTTGCAAATGAGATAAATTCGCTAGTATCTAGTATTGAAAAGCAATATACATTTTTAGAAGTAGAAGCTTCTAACTTAGAGAAGGTTAGAACAGTAAGTTCAGAAGCAAATGATCTAATAAGGGTAGTTTCAAATGAAACTAATGAAGCTATAAATAAGTTAAATAAAGAAGTTACATCGGTATCAGATATGAGTAAAAATATAGATTTACTAGCTGCTATAGCAGCAGAAAATGCAGCATCATCACAATTAGTAAATCAAAATGTTGAAGAGTTTACTAGAAGTATTCAGGAAATGTTGATAACTCTAGGAAAAGTAAGAGATGTTGGGGAAAACTTTGTAACAGATGTGGATTAATTATAAAAAATAATAAAATACACCTTAGGAAACCGAAGGATTGGTAACCTAGGGTGTATTTTTATGAACTAAATTAACTCTTTTCTATGTTTAAAGTAATAATATATAGTTTGACTTATAAATACTAGACTTAATACGCCAAACATAGGGTAAAGTACTCCTATAAGTTTAGAAAAACCTATTACTGAAATAGGAAGAGCTATAAAAATAACAATAAATATAGCTTTTTTAAAGTCTAACTTAAATGTGTCATCTAAGGTTTTACTAATGGAATATACATCTGAGACTTCTGTAGAGAACATTTCTAGGAGTATAACTACCAGCAATAATGCTTGAATTATATTGCCAAAAGGCTGTGCCACAAATAAAAGAGGTATTTCATACTTATCTATATAAGGTTGATTAATCATAAGTAAGAAGTTTATAGCTATGCTCAATAAAACTAAGCCTATGGCGCCCAATGTAACCCCATAAAACATAGTTTTAGGTTTCCTAATTTCAGTGCTTAAAGGGACTAATACTCCAAGGCTACATAGAGTATTATAGCCAGCATAAAGCAAGGTAGAAATTGCTATTCCTTTCTTTTGAGCTTTAAAGCTAAATAAGTGTTCAAGGCTTATAAGATCCTTACAGAACATAAAATATAGTATAGTAATAATGGATATCGTAGCTATTAAAGTAGGAACTATAAAGGAATTAACCTCGATTAATCCATTAGTGCCTCTTAATAAAAAGAATAAAGCTATTACTACCATTATTAATGAACCTACTATTTTAGGTATTCCGAAAAATTGATTAATTAAAGCACCACTTCCAGCAAGGATAATAGATGCACTAGAAATTAAATAAAGAGTGGTGATAACACCAGTTATTTTCCCTAGGATATTTGGGCTAACTACCCTTATTACTTCTCCATAGGAAGTTAAGTTATGTTTAATACTGATTTTAGAGACAATTGAGCCAAGTAATATATAAAAAAATCCACAGGCTATTATTCCTAAAAAGCTAATTACTCCATAAGAAGTAAAGAATTCTTTTATTTCCTGTCCAGATGCAAGGCCAGCTCCTACTATGGTACCTATAAATACCACTGATACTTTGAAAATTTTTGAAAATTCATCCTTCATTTTTAATCCCCCTACTTCATCTATACTAACAATATATAGGATTTATTAAATTTTTATTCTTTAGCAGGCTGTTTTTCGTAATAATTATTTTGATATTTAAAATGAAGAATAATAATTATAATGTCTATTCTAATTGAATATGAAATAAAGTTATTACTTTAAAGATGAATAAGCTATCTAAACTTAGGGAAAATAACCTTAAGGACCATTTAAGGAGTGATAGCTTTGAAATATAAAAAAAATAAAATAATGTATATACTGTCCTTAATAATATTAAATCTATATATTTTTTTAGGATGCTCATATTATCAAGCTTCAGATGTAGAAGTAGATTTATTTAAGCCCAAAAAGGCTTATGAACTATCAGATAAATATCTTGGCTTAATTAGAAATGATAATATTGAAGAGGCTAACTCTCTTTGCACAGAAAACCTATTAAAAAATAATAATGAAATAACAACAGGAACATCAAAAATAATATCTTTTGAACCTGAAGCACTTATTGAAGCATCTAGTAAATCAGTATTTATTACTTTTAATGTTATTAGAAATTCTTCATCTGAGCCAAAATGTGACTTGGATAACTTTGCAATTAAGGTTATAAAGGATGGAGAAGACTATAAAATAGATGAAATTAAGGCTATGAATAAGATGCAAGTTTTTGTTAAGAATAACTCATTAAGAATTATTGGTGAAGATGGTGGAAAAAGTGATTTAATAGTTTCATTAAGCAATATGCCTAAGGATGTTTACTTAAGGAGAAATGAACTTATGTTACATAAGGAAAAGGTAGAAGCTGAAGCATTTGGACCAATAGCCTTAGGATATAAGGGGAAAAAGGTAGCTATTTCTACTACAGGTGGAAATAAGACATTCTTATCAATTGCATATATAGAAGAAAGTAAGGCAACTCAAGGGGGAGCAAATGAATCCAATCCTAAAGAAGGCAGTGCTGAACTTAACTTAGAAGATACATTAGATAAGCCAATAGCTAAAAAGGTAATCCCACTTGATTTACTAAGTAATATAAAAATAGATAATTTAGTATTTACAAAAGAAGAGGGATTCTTAATAGTAGAATATCTAAATTCTAACTCAGTAAGAAGAATTAAAGTTTATAATGGTGAAAATGGAGAATTGGTAGATATCGACTTTGATAAGGAGTTTCCAGTAGATACTTATAATATATCTCTAATTAATTTTGATAAAGAGGACTTTAAAATATCAGTAGGTGGCAAGTTAGGAGCTAAGGATATAAACGCAGAAAAATTAGGGGAATATGATGTATCTATAGAAGGAAAAGAAATTAAAAAAAGTATATAAGTTGAAATAAAATTTCCACATTTTATTAAGTTAATTCATATATATAATATTTTAGTTAGGTAATTACAGAATCAACTTATATAAAATTAAAAATATATATGCTTTCAATTAATGTAATTTACTTTTAAAACTATTTTTCACTTAAAATAACATAATCCTTAAAATTTAGATTATTTATTGAAACATATCTATAAAATACTTAACATATGCGAATATTGTAGTAGAATAAAAGTACGACTTAAATAAAGTGGTACTTTTATTTTTGGAGGAAATTATGAAAAAATGGAATGATAAAAGATATCATAGCTTAAACTATTATCTTAGAAATAAATTTAATGAAAAAGTATATAAAATATCTTTAGATGGAGGATTTACTTGTCCTAATAGAGATGGAAAAGTTGCAAAAGGTGGATGTACTTTCTGTAGTGCAAGAGGATCAGGGGACTTTGCAGGTAGCAGAACATTATCAATAACTAAGCAATTTGAAGATAGAAAAGATATGATGGAGAAAAAATGGAAGGATGGAAAGCTAATTGCTTATTTTCAGGCATACACAAATACATATGCACCAGTTGAAGAACTTAGAAGAAAATATCAAGAAGCTTTAGCTCAAAAGAATGTAGTTGCCTTATCTATAGCCACTAGACCAGATTGTATTGATGATGATGTACTTGAATTTTTAAGTGAATTAAATGAAAAGATATATTTAATAGTAGAGCTAGGTTTACAAACTGTAAATGATGAAACAGCAAGAAACTTTAATAGAGGATATGATTTTGAAGTATTTGATAATACACTTAAGAGATTATTAGATAGAAATATAGAGGTAGTAGCTCATACAATATTTGGACTTCCAGGTGAAACTGAGGAAGATATGTTAAAGACAGTAGATTATATAGCTCATTCAGGAGCTAAGGGAATTAAGTTCCACCTACTTCATTTAATGGAAGGTACAAAAATGGTAGAACAATATGAAAGTGGAGAGCTGAAGTTACTGACTCAAGAGCAATATATAGATTTAATATGTAAAGGCGTATCCATGTTACCTGAAGATATGGTAGTTCATAGATTGACAGGTGATGCACCTAGGGAAATGTTAATAGGACCTATGTGGAGCTTAAAGAAATGGGAAGTATTAAATGCTATAGATAAAGCTTTAGAAGATAATGATATTTGGCAAGGAAAGAACTTTAAATAGTTTAGCTTGGGGGGAGATTTAATGAAGGTAGATTTAATAATATCAGCCGATAATATAAAAGAAGAGGACTTAAGGGGAAAAGTAGTTGTAGTTATAGATATGTTAAGAGCTACATCAGTTATAGTTACAGCATTAAATAATAAAGCTAAAGAAGTATTTCCTATATTAACAGTAGAAGAAGCCTTTAGTAAGAAGAATGAATTAGTAGCTGAAGGAATTAGCCCTTTACTTGGTGGAGAAAGAAAAGCAGTAATAATAGAAGGATTTGATTTTTCTAATTCACCTTTAGAATATATAGCTGAAAAGGTAGAAGGAAAGAGTATAATTTTAAGTACCACAAATGGAACTAGAGCCATAAATTTAAGTTTAAACTCAGAAGAAATTTTAATCGGGGCAATGATTAATTCTAAAGCTGTTATTAAGTTAGTAAAAGAAATAAATAAAGATGTAGTATTTGTAAATGCAGGAACTAATGGAGAGTTTTCTATGGATGACTTTATATGTGCAGGATATATGATTAGTTTATTATGTGAAGGTGAAGAAAAAAATAAATATGAAATTTCAGATATATCTAAAACTGCAAAATATATTTATGAAAATAATCCTAATATAATTGATTTTATTAAAAATGCAAGACATTATAATATTTTAATGGAACTTGGATTAAATGATGATCTGGAATATTGCTGTAAAAAAGATATAATAGATGTAGTTCCTAGAGTAGATAAGAGATCTAGAAGCATAAAATTATAATAAAAAGAAACTTAAGAAAAACAAATTGTTTAAATTGTTAAATAATTTTAAAATTATTATTGACAATCTTAGGGAAAAGATATATTATAATATTAGATTGATAATCAATATCAGTTAGGATTTAAATATATTATTAAAAGCTCCACACTTCTAATAATATACAGTATAAATTAAACTCCTATATTATAGAATTTATTTCAAGGAAATGGCTAAAGGAAACTTTAGCCATTTTTATTTTTTTGCATATAAATTGTAATATTTATTTTTATTTTTCGATATAAAAGGTGAAGAGATAAATAGGGGTGATGACATGAAGATTAAAGATGATAACTTTATAGAACATTTAAAGAAACGACATCCGAAATCATTAGACTATATTATAGATAAATATGGTGGATTAGTTAATACAGTAGTCTCTAATACTCTTAGAGATATGGATGATAGAGGATTAGTTGAGGAATGTATAAGTGATGTATTTATTGCTGTATGGGAAAATGCAGAAAAGTTTAATGGTGATAGAGAGAATTTTAAAAGTTGGATAGCAGGAATAGCTAAGTATAAAGCTATAGATTACTTTAGAAAGAATTCTAGAAAAGTTAATAATGAAGCTATTAATGAAAGTATAGCTGATAAAAGAGATTTAGAAGATGATTATATAAATAGTATGGAGGCTAAAAGATTAATAGAAATAATAATAGCATATGATGAGCCTGATAAAAGCATATTTATTAGAAAATTTCTTTTAGGTGAATCAAGTAGTGAAATAAGTGAGGCAGTAGGAATAACTATAAGCAATATAAATACTAGGATATTTAGAGGAAGACAAAAAATAAAAAAAGAATTCTTTAATGAAAAGGAGGTATTATAAGAATGACAGAAAAGAATATTTATGAAATTCTAAACAATATAAATGTTGAAATTCCAACTGAAGAAATTCCATTAAGTGAAGTTGAATCTAAGAGAATTAAAAAGAATGTTAAGAAGAAAGTAATTAGTAATAAAAGAAAGTACTTAATAGTAGCATTAATATTTTTAAGTTTTACCTTTATAATATCTCCTTTAGGTAGAGATGTAATAGCTAAAATAAAAGAAAAGTTAGTATTTAGTCCTTCTTTAGGTATTATTTCTGTAGATGACGATAAAGAATTATATATGCTAAAGGAACCATTTACAGTAAGTATAAAGGATAAAGAGATGATGGTTAAAAGTATAATAAACAATGGAGAGGGATTATTTATTCAATTAGTAGGAGAAGGAAATTCTATAAATGCTAAAGAAATTACATCCAATATTTCGGTAAAATTAAGTAATGGAGAAGTAAAGAATTATGATAGTCACGGAATTAATATAGGAAGTGGAAGGGTGATTATAGAATTAGGAATAGATATAAGAAATGTTGAAGCAAATAATTTCACCTTAATGTATGAGGATTCAGTATTAAAATATGTAATTTTAGAAAAAGCAGACTATAAATATAATTACAATGAAATTGGTGGTAACTCTGTTAATAATGGAATACTAATAGGCGGAACTAGCTACTATATACAAAATCAAAGATACTTTAAGCTATGGAGTGATGAAAGTTCCTTATTATCTAAGGACTATAATGTAAATTTGGATATTATAGAAGTGAAAGAAGTGACAGATGAAGCTGGTAATTTGCTTAGATTTGAGCATAGTAATGAAGGAGCAATCAATGAATATAAGCTTTTAGATGAATATGATGGAAAGATAAATGTGGTTATAGAGAATTTAGAGTTAGGATATAACTTGAAAAATCCAACGAAGATCATACTAAAAGATCCTGATAAAAATGGAGACTATAGTTTAAATAAGGAATTAAGTTTTAAAGGTATTGAGGAAAAGATAAATTTAACTGAAGTTAAAAAAGTAGGAAAAGATATAGTAGTTGGATTTAAATTTTCTGACTATGCAGAAAGTGATAGATTTATTCGCTATATTACTGATACTTCGAAAGCAACTAGTGGTATGAGTGATAGAGAGAATATGTATGGGGAAAATGATATTGATTATGAAGATCTAACTTTTATTGAAAAGTTAACAGGTAATATAAAATTAAATATAAATGAATTAGATATAGTACAAAAGGGAAAATGGGAGTTTACTATAGATTAACTATTATACCTATTAAGATATTATTAAAAGCTAAATAAGATAAAATTTTTAAAGTAGTGAAGGAAAACATCAGATTTACATCTTAGATAAGTCTGATGTTTTTTTATAAAATTATTTTAAATTTAGAAAAATAAAAAGTTGAAAAAAAATCTATGTAGGATAAATAGTGGTAATAGGTAGAAAAGTTTCAACAATTACAAATGACCTCATATTTAGATAATGATTTTATTATGATAAAATTATCAAACCAGATGAAGAAAAAGCTTAAAGGAGGAAATCTTATGAGCAAGTCTAGGATAGTAACGATTATAGTATCATTAGGAGTTATTGTAGTTTTAGGTGTAGGTGCATATTTTATGTACTCAAATAAACAAACTCCAGGTGATATTGCTAAAGTTGAAGAAAAAGACAAGAATTCTTCTGACCAGATTGAAAAAGAAAATAAAGAGAAGGATTCAAATACACCTAATAGCAGTAATAATCCACCAAATGCTTCTCATGAAAATAATGGTGGAGGGTCTACTGAAAATAATAATCCTTCAAATGGTAATGAGAATAATAATTCAAATAATAATGGATCAACTGGAGGAGTCACTCCAAGTAATCCAGAAAAGAATCCTAGTGTAAATCCAGTGCCACCTCAAGCTAATGGTGGAAATAACAGTGGCTCAACTGGTACTCCAGAAAATCCAAGTGCACAATCAGCACCTAGTGATAATAACTTTGCAGCAGAAATCGAACAGTTGATTTACCAAAGGGTAAATTCAGAAAGAGCTGCAGCAGGTCTTCCAGGGTTAAGTTACAATACTACTATGGAGAAATATGCTAGAATTAAGTCAGCCGATATGGGAGAAAAGGGATATTTTTCTCATGAAGATCCTCAGGGAAAATTAATAACAGATACAATGAAAGCCGATGGTGTTTCATATAATTCTTGGGGAGAAAACATAGCCTATATTCAAGGTAAAAGAGGTAATGAAGGATTAGCAACAGAATTTATGAATAATTGGATGAATTCATCTGGGCATAGAGCTAATATTTTATCTACTAACTTTACAAGTATTGGAGTAGGTGTATGTAAGATAGGCAATACTTATTATGCAACACAAGAGTTTTATAGATAACAGGATACAATAAAAATTAATTTTTTATAATAACATTAGTTTAAAAGTTTTAGGGTTGTCACACAAAGTGATAAATTGTGGGGCAGCACCTTAGATTATCTTTTAAACTGGTGTTTTTTTATTTATTTTAATTATAAATATTCAGATATAACTGTAGTATTAACTATTTTTTAACTAATAAATATTAATTATTAAAATTTATACATTTATTCACAATTTTTCTATTAAAGCTTCTTTTGAATCGCTACTTTCATAGACTTCACCTTCATTTTTTATTTCATTAATTAATGTTATTGGAATATTGCTATTACTATC
>NZ_JAWGSV010000004.1:0-35277 GCF_032552055.1 Clostridium sp.
ATTATATATTTGTAAAGTAGTTAAAGCATTATTATTTACCCCTAAAACCATCTAATGGTCCCTAGATTAAGTATTTCCCCAAAGTAACTTAATCTAGGGTTTTTTCCTGTTTAAAATTAGTTTTTCTCATCCTTCAATCTCTTTATCTCATCAGAAGCTCTTTTCCTATCTAGCTTCTCAAATAAAGGATCTATGTTAGAAATTTCACCTTCTTTTTTCTCTATATAACTCCAAATTGGCTCATCTAAACTTAAAGCTACTCTTAACTTTTCACAAGTCATTGGAATAAATGGTTCTAAAAGATTAGTTAAATTCGCTATAACCTGCAAAGCCTCATAAATATTCTTTTCTTTACTATCATATTCTCTATTAGTTTTCTTTATAAAATTCATAATATCTATAAGTGCATTTTTAAAGTGTCCTTCTTCGATATAATCCCCAATATCGAAATATAAATTTAGAATTTCATCTTTAAGCTCTCTAGATATTATTCCTTTTGGTACATTTGACTTATAATTTTCTTCAATTTCATTTAATACTTTTTTTGTGAAGCTTGAAAAGTTATTTACTAAATCTCTATTAGAAACATTAATAAAGTCTCTCCACGTAAAGTCTGTATCTTTTACTTCAGGCGAGTTTAATGTTAAATAATACCTAAATTCATCTACATTATAATTTTCCACAATATAATCTGCCCATATTGCCCAATTCTTAACTGATGAGAAGTTCTTCCCTTCTAGTTTTAAATACTCACTTGAAATTACTCTTAAATTAGGATTCTTCACTCCTAGACCCGCTAATATAGCTGGGAATATAACTGTGTGGAAAGGTATATTATCTTTTCCATGAACAAAGTAAACTCTTGAATCTTCTCCTTGCCAATAGTCCTTCCAATCTTCATCTTTGCCTTCTAAAGCCTTCATACTTGCTGTCAAATATCCCATAACAGCCTCAATCCATACGAATATCTTTTTATCTTCATAGCCTTCTAACGGAACATCTACCCCCCAGTTAAAATCTCTAGTAACTGCTTTATCTCTTAGTCCCTCATCTAAATATCTTTTTACAATATTTTGAGCATTTTCTCTCCATCCCTTTTGTCTTATTAAAAGTCTTCTAACATCATTTTCGAAGTTAGAGAGTGAGAAAAATAAATGCCTTGTTTCTTTTTCAATAGTTTCATTACCACATAGCTTACATCTTTTTTCTAAAAGATCTTCATAATCTATTAATTCAGAACAGTTTTCACACTGATCCTCAGAAACTAATTCCTTGCAATGAGGACATTTCCCCTCTACATATCTATCTGATAAAAATTCATTACAATTTTCACAATAAGTTTGTTCTATTACCTTGTCATATATATAACCTTTGTTATATAACTCTAAAATGAATTCCTTAACCTTCTCCTCATGATATTCTGAATGAGTCTTTTCAAAAATATCAAAAGAAAATCCAAGGCTATCAAAGCATTTCTTAAACTCATCATGATATTTAATTGTAGCTTCTAGCGGAGTTATCCCTTCATCTTTAGCCCTCATAGTTACTGGAGTACCATGACAGTCTGTCCCAGATAAAAATATAACTTCATCTCCCATAAGCCTATGATATCTAGCAATAATATCCCCTGGAATCCAAACAGCTATTCTTCCTAAATGTAATGGTCCATTAGCGTATGGCCATGCATTACCTACTATTATGTTCATAAAACCCCCCCTTATAATAATTTGAATAATGAAAGAATTAAAAAATGAATAATAAGAAAACTCAGCTTAAAGCTGAGTTTTCTTGTAAATACTTAATAATTCAGTTATAGCTGAATTACTCCCTCAATTCTTTAATTTTTAATTCCTTAATTCCTTAATTCTTTCATTTCTTCATTCTTTAATTTTTTATTTCTATCTAACTACGCTTCCTGTTGGTAGTTCTCCTGGATTTACTACTTTTAATAAGCTATCATCATCTGTTGATGCAGCAAGTATCATTCCTTGTGATAGTTCTCCTCTTAATGTAACAGGTTTTAAGTTAGCTACTAGAACTACATACTTTCCAACTAATTCTTCTGGTTTGTAGTATTGAGCTATTCCTGAAATTACTTGTCTTTCTTCTCCATTTAAATCTATCTTTAACTTAAGTAATTTTTTAGCCTTTTTAACTGGTTCACAAGCTAAAACTTTTACTACTCTTAAATCTATTTTTTCAAAATCTTCAATTGTGATTTCTTCTTTAATTGGCGTTATTTCTCTTTTTTCTTCTTTTTTATTAGCAGCTAATTGTGCTTCTCTTAAAGCTTCTAATTCTGCAAGCTTTTTATCAACATCTATTCTTGGGAATAAAGCTTCACCCTTTTGAACCTTAGTTCCTACTACTGTTCCATCAAAACTATTTAATGATTCAAAAGTAATATTTTCAGTATTTATTTGCTCATTTATCTTCTTGCTTGTATCTGGTAAGAATGCAGATAATAAAACTGAAGCAAATCTTAAACTTTCTACTAAGTTATATAAAACTGTTCCAAGTCTTTCTTTCTTTTCTTCATCCTTAGCTAATATCCATGGAGTTGTTTCATCTATATATTTATTAGCTCTTCCTACTAAATCAAATATATATTCTAAAGCTTCTGGAATTCTTAAGTGATCTATTGCATCATTAACCTTCTTTGGAGTTTCTAAAGCTAAATTAATTAATTCATCATCAATAGCTTCTTTCACATTATTATTTGGAATTACTCCATCAAAGTACTTTTCAATCATAGCAACAGTTCTAGATAATAAGTTTCCTAAGTCATTACAAAGGTCAGAGTTTATCTTCTTTATAAAGATTTCATTATTAAATAATCCATCTGCTCCAAATGGAATTTCTCTTAATAAGTAGTATCTAACTGCATCTACTCCAAAGCTTTCAACTAATGCTACTGGATCAACTACATTACCTTTAGACTTAGACATCTTACCGCCATCAACAAGTAACCATCCATGTCCAAATACTTGCTTAGGTAATGGTAAATCTAAAGCCATTAACATGATTGGCCAATAAATAGTGTGGAATCTTAAAATATCCTTACCTATTAAATGAACATCTGCTGGCCAGTACTTTTTATATAATTCATCATTATCACTTCCATAACCTAGCGCACTAATATAGTTTGATAATGCATCAATCCATACATATACTACGTGTCCTTCATCGAAAGTTACTGGAATTCCCCAGTCAAAGCTTGTTCTTGAAACACATAAATCTTGTAATCCTGGCTTTAAGAAGTTATTAACCATTTCATTTTTTCTTGATTCAGGTTGAATAAATTCTGGATGAGCTTCTATATGAGCCATTAATTTATCTGCATAATTACTCATTTTAAAGAAGTAAGCTTCTTCCTTTGATGTTTCAACTGGTCTTCCGCAGTCTGGACAATTCCCATTAACTAATTGTGTTTCAGTCCAGAAAGATTCACAAGGTGTACAATATAAACCTTCATAAGAAGACTTATATATATCTCCCTTTTCATATAACTTCTTAAATATATCTTGAACAGCCTTCATATGATAATCATCAGTAGTTCTAATGAACTTATCATAGCTAATATTCATCATCTTCCATAAATCTTTAATTCCTGTTACTATTTCATCTACATGCTCTTTAGGAGTTATTCCCTTCTCCTCAGCTATTCTTTGAATTTTTTGTCCATGCTCATCTGTTCCTGTTAGAAACATTACATCATATCCTGTTAATCTCTTATATCTAGCAAGAGCATCTGCTGCTACTGTTGTATAAGTATTTCCAATATGAAGTTTAGTTGATGGATAATAAATTGGTGTAGTGATGTAATATGGTTTTTTACACATATCATTATTCCTCCCTAGTTTTAGTTTTCATTATAAAAAGTGGTTCTGTATATATGTTGCAATATAATAATTTGCAATACTATAATTTTGTACAATTAAAAGATAATACTAATACCTAAATAAAATATCACATATTAAAATCATATATACTATTTAAATTCTTTATATTTCACCATATATTAAAAAAAGTCCCTATATAGGTATTAAGACCTATATAGAGACGTAATATACGCGTTACCACTCTAGTTTATATTTATTTCACAATAAATATCTCAGTAGGTGACAATAATCACCTTGCAATATAACGGTTGCTCCCGTACTTCTCTAGCATAAGCTCAAGAAATATGCTCCAAGGCCATCTTCATCAGGTATCTTGACGCTAGCTTTCACCTACCCTAGCTCTCTAAAGACAAGACTTTCCTAACTACTCTTCTCTTCATTGCATTTTTAATCATTGTTATTATAATCATATTCTATATTAAATTTACTGTCAATTATTTTATCATTAATACTATTCACTTTTATTATATCAATAAAACATTTTATTATCGTATATTTAAATTAAGAATAGTAATTTAAATTCATAATACCATAATAATATTCATTATATAGTTTGTTATTATATAATGAATTTATATTAAAGGAATCGTTATCTTCATCATTTTTAATTGTTATAGGAGCAATTTTTCTAATTAATATCCCTGAGATTAATGAATTTTTCAAATTTAGAAATTCTACTTCTCTATTATCATAGAATATCTAGATAAAACAAATAATAAAAAACTAAAGAAAGCTACTATGCGGAAACATCTTTTACGTATAGTAGCTTTTTAAATATATCTATATTAAATTATTTTTCTTAAAGCTAGAATATATTCCATCATTACCAGCTTCATACGTTACTTCTTTAGCTATTTTTATTAACTCTGGTTTTGCATTCCTCATTGCTACACAATGATTAACAGTTTTAAACATACTTATATCATTTTCACCATCGCCATAAGCTAATGTATTAATCCTATCTATATTTAAATATTCAATAACACAATTAATAGCTGTTGATTTATTTATCCCTTTAATACCAACTTCCCCACTGTCTCTTCCAAACTGTGGTACAGTATTACGATATACTTCTAACTCTTCTTTAAATTCATCAAATATATCTTCATAAGGATGTCCATTACTAATAAATGAAACCTTATTTACATTATTATAATCCACTGATTTATTATGGTACTTATCTAGTATTTCACAAAACCAATTCATTTCATTCTTTGCTTCATTATATTCCTTACTATTTTTTTCAAGCCCCTTAGTGGCTTGTGCTAAAATAACATCTCTACAATTTTTACTCCCGAATAATCCATCGTTTGATTCAATATAGTACGCAATGTAATGATTATCAAAATACTCTAATAGGCTTACTACATGTTTCGCAGGCATTTTTTCGTGAATTACTATCTCGTTATTAATTTCTATATATCCACCACCAGCACAAATCATACCATCAAACCCAATCGATGATATATCTTCAGTTATTTCTGGTTTTGATCTACCAGTACAAATATATACCAAATGTCCATTATCTCTAGATTTCTGAATTGCGTCCCTTGCGGATATTGGTACCTCACCAGCTGAATCGCAAAGTGTTCCATCAACATCTATGAAAATCAACTTTCTACTCATTTACACACTCCTAAAAACTATTCACCTAAGTTTTTACCATTCGATTTAATTACTTCTTTGTACCAATAGAATGAATCCTTAGGTATACGCTTCAAAGTTCCATTTCCTTCATCATCTTGATCAACATAGATAAATCCATAACGTTTACTCATCTGAGATGTTCCACAACTAATTAAGTCAATGCAGCCCCAAGTAGTATATCCCATAATTTCTACACCATCTTTAATTGCTTCTTTCATAGCTATTATATGCTTTCTAATATACTCAATACGATACAGATCATGAATCTTCTTGTCTTCAGTTAATACATCTTTTGCGCCTAACCCATTTTCAGCTACAAACAATGGTAATTGATAACGATCATATAATTTAAGTAATGAAATACGTAATCCAGTTGGATCAATTGGCCAGTCCCATTCAGAAAGCTCTAAATATTCATTTTTAATTGCACTATCAAAAGTACCTGCTACAGCAGTAGCATCCTCACGCGCTTCTGCCACATGAGACATATAGTAACTAATTGCAACAAAATCAATTGTTCCTTCAGCAAGAATTTGCTCATCATCTTTGTCCATTTTAATATTAATATTATTATCCGCAAAGAAACGAATCATATATGTTGGATATTTTCCTCTTGCTTGTACATCAGGATAGAACATATTTAATTGATTAGCCTTTAATGCTTGTAACTGATCCTCTGGTTTAGCTGTTCTTGCATATGATTCAATTTGATTTATCATACAACCAACTTTAGCATTTGGTGCAATTTCTCTCGCTGCTCTTACTACTAAAGCACTTGCTACAAATTGATTATGAACAGCTTGATATCCTTCCTGCATTTTATTTTCAACTACATCTCCTAAAATACCAGCCCCAGTATAAATACTATGCAAAGACATATTCATTTCATTGAACGTGATCCAATACTTCACCTTATTCTTATATCTAGAAAGCAATACTCTAGCATACTTTTCAAATAGCATTATTAATTCACGGCTTTTCCAGCCATTATATTTTTGTACTAATGTAATTGGCATTTCATAATGAGACATAGTAACTAATGGTTCAATCCCATATTTAGCTAACTCATCAAATACGCTATCATAAAAGGCTAATCCTTCCTCGTTTGGTTTCTTTTCTAATCCAGTTGGGAAAATTCTTGCCCAAGAAATTGATAAACGGAATACTTTAAATCCCATTTCTGCAAATAAAGCAATGTCCTCTTTGTATCGATGGTAAAAATCTATTCCCCAACGTTTTGGAAACTTATATTTTTCTGGATAAGTCAAATACTCTTCTAACTCCTTAGATGTTACATTAAAGGTAAAGTTATCAACTTTTCCTGATGCATATGGATCTTTATAGGCAGCCATATCTGAAGTAGATAATCCTTTCCCTCCTTCATTGAATGCTCCTTCAATTTGGTTAGCAGCAGTAGCTCCTCCCCATAAAAATCCCTCTGGGAAACCAATTCTTAATTCTTCCATATCTATTATCCTCCTAAAATCTTATTTTCTTATAGTTAATAATTTTTCTGTAAAATCTGTATAATAAGGAATCTTTTCACTAAAATTAATGTTTACATTTGGAAACTTATCATTATTGGTTACTACTATGGGTGATATTAAATTTAAACCTGCTTCTTCAATTAAATTCATGTCGAATTCTATCAATTCATCTCCAATATTTACTTCTTGTCCCACATTAACTTTCAATGTAAAACCTTTTCCATTTAGATTAACAGTATCTATTCCAATATGAATAAGTAATTCAATTCCTTCGTTAGATGTTAACCCAATTGCATGTTGAGTTGGTATTATAGTTGTAATTTTTCCTTTAAAAGGAGATTTCATAATACCGATTGAAGGTATAATAGCTACACCTTTACCAACTAATCCATCTGCAAAAGTTGAATCTGGAACTTCTGAAAGTGGCACTACTTTTCCTGCCATAGGTGATAATATCTCTATAGAATCAATGCTATTTTTATTATTTTCTAAATTTAATGTATTTTCCTTTTCTCCATTTTCAAATTTAAACATCATTGTTACTAAGAATGATATTACAAAACTTAAGGTTATTCCTATTAATGCAAACATAAAGTTATTAGTACCCTCTTGAATATATGAAGGTAGTGCTGTAATTCCAGGAAGTGAAAATGAAAATGCTTTAACAACAAATGTTCCAAATATACCACCACCAATAGCTCCTCCTATTAATGCTGCATAGAAAGGTTTCTTTAGTTTTAAAGTTACTCCATAAATAGCTGGTTCAGTTATTCCAAATACTGCTGAAATACCTGTTGAAGTAGCTAATGATTTCATTTTTTTATCTTTACTTTTTATTGCTACTGCAAAGGTTGCTCCTGCTTGTGCCAAATTACTGACTAAATTCATTGGAAGCAATACGATATCATATCCTAAGCTACCTAAGCTTGCAAATGCAGCTGGGAAGAAAGCGTAATGCATACCTGTAATTACAATTAAAGGCATCAATCCACCAAGTAACATTCCTGCAAATGGTCCTGCTACATTAAATAAACCTGAAAAGAATCTTTCTACATATACACCAACATAATTTCCTAATGGTGCGATAAATATTAAAACTAATGTAGACGTAATCAATAAAACAAGTAAAGGTGTAACTATTATTTTAAAAAGGCTAGGTACAAATTTATCTATTACCTTATAAATATAACTTAATAGCCATACCCCTAAAATAATAGGAATAACTGTAGAGCTGTAGTTAATCATTGGAATACTTAATCCTAAGAAACTTAAAGAAGCTACTTCTCCAGATGCTGCATAATTAATAATAGTTGGATACATAATTACCCCTGCAATGGTTACTGCTAAAAATTCATTTGTTTTGAATTTTTTAGCTGCTGAAAAAGCAACTAAAAACGGTAAAAAGTAAAATGGTGCATCTGCAATCATACTTAAAACTGCATATTCTGAATTAGATTCTGAAATTAATTTTAAAGCTGTTAATAACGCCATAACTCCCTTTAATAAACCTGCACCTACTATTGCTGGCAAAATAGGGGTAAATATTCCTGAAATAGTATCAAAAATGATATCAATTACATTTTTTCTCTTCTTCTCTCCTGTAGTATTTATAGCACGTTCTTGTCCTAGTTCATTGCTAACTGCTTCAAAGACTTCTGCAACCTTGTTACCTATGATAACTTGGAATTGACCACTTTGAAACTGTGCACCCATTACACCTTCCATACCTTTAATCTTTTCAATATTTACCTTTTTCTCATCCATTACATTAAAGCGTAATCGTGTAATGCAATGCCAGCTCTGAGAAATGTTTTCTTTTCCACCCATTTCAATAATAATCTTTTTGGCTAGCTCAACTTTATTCATTATTTATCCTCCTTTATTTTTCAGTCTATTACTTACCTTTTTAATTTACTTCTTTGATTTTATATTAGCATAAAAAAAACATAGAAAGGCCTTCAACATATGCAGGGCTTTTCTATGTTTAGAATTATTTTCACTTTTTGAAAACGGATTCATTCTATGCTTTCAATTGTATTTTTGATAATATCTATTAATTAATATTTCTGTAAATAGATGTAATTTATATCTTCCTTCTGTTGCACTCTTATAACTTCCAAGATAACTAACATAGTCACATTGAGATGCCATTTTCAAAGCTGGATTTTGAGTAACAAGTACAATTTTACCTCCTCTTTCTTTAAGAGAATAAAAAACTTGCGACTTCTGTCTTAAATAGTTTCCATCCACCGAAAAAATAATAGCTAAGCTATTTTCATCTGTCTGTTTCGCTAATCTCTCTTGACTGATTTCCTGGGATGCAAAGTTAACATACTTACCTAAATCAAAAAGATTATACTGTAGATGTTGTATAAAATAACCTGATAAGTGAAATCCAAAGAAATATACCTCTTTATAGTCATGTATCATACTGATCAAATTATCAATTTCATTTAAATTAAGCTTATCTACAAATTCCTTTAATGAAACATTAATTGAATTTACAAGGTTCGATAAAACTTCCTTATCATTTTTAGAGTTAAAATATATATTTTTTACATTATCTGAGAGTATCTCTGTTCCAAGGTTTTTTCTTTCTACACATTTCGTCTTGAATTCATTAAAATTACTATATCCTAGTTTTTTAACAAATCTACTTATAGTTGAAGGAGATGTATAACACATATCCGCCAATTGTAAAATAGTTATATCTTCCATTCCTCTTTGTATATTTTCTAATATCACTCTTGCTATAGTAGTATAAGTAACATCTTCACTTTCAGCATTCACTATAATTTGAAGCTGTTTTATTATATCCTGAATCATTATATTCACCCTCACCCTTTGTATACTCATTTATATTTATATAAGTGAGTATACTCGTTTCCTTTTATCCCTTATTATCATTTTATTATATCTTAGCTGAAATATAAACTTAATTATATGTTTTACTAAAAGTATAAACTTAATTATTTACTCTATAATTTTTCTATACACTTCTTATTTAGTTTAAGCTTCCATTTTCTTTTTAATAAGCATGTCTATCAACATTTTTGTTAGACCCACCATAAATAAGCTAAATAATAATACAAATGTAAAAGATCCCTCTCCAAACAAGAATAAACTTATAGCATTAACTATAAATAGTAAAGTTCCTGTTGCTCCAAAAAGTTTAGCTGCTACTTTATTACAATATTCAAAAGATGCTTTATCTTTATCAGCATGAATACTCTTATAACTAATCTTATTTTCTTTATATTTAGTTGAATTACTTTCATATAATCCTCCTAAAACAAATAGTATTACTGGTATTGCTTCTGCAATCAATAAATATATCCAAAAACTCATATAAATCTTATCCTTTCACTTTAATTAAATGATAATAACATTATTAAAATAATTTTATACCACTTATTTCTATATTAGCAACCTACTTTATAAGAAAATCACTATAAAATCTATGATATAATGTAAAAAAAGATTGGAGTTGATACTGTGAAAAATATTGAATTTCCTTCTATGGGTTCTAGAAATATTAAAACAGGACTTGCTGTTTTGATTTGTCTTCTATTCTGGCAGAATTCACTTTTTGCACCAATAGCAGCTGTAATCTGCATGCAAGATACTGTAGAAAACTCTCTTAAAATAGGTAGAAACAGATTAATCGGAACATTGTTAGGTGGTATATTAGGACTAATTTTGCTTACTGCAATTGACTTTTTCTCATTAAAACCTATTCTTCCATTAGTTACTGCCATTGGAGTTATTTTAATAATTTATTCATGTAATGTTATAAAAAAACCTGCAGCATGTTCAATTGCATCAATCGTATTAATAGGTATCCTTATATCAAATGGTTATGATGATCCACTTATGTATTCTATTAGAAGAACTATAGAAACTGCTTTTGGAGTGGTTATAGCGATTCTTATTAATATGTATATCCATCCTCCAAAAGAGAAAAAAATTAGATAAATTAAACTAACTAAAGATAAGGAGATACTCTATGAAAATTACTTTCCCAAAAATCGGACTAAGAACAATTAAGACTGCTATTGCAGTATTTTTATGCTTATTACTTTTCCCAAGCGAGCCGTTTTTTGCTTGTATGACTTCTGTTTTTTGCGTTCAAGATACAGTTTCTAATTCTATAAATATGGCTATAAATAGGGGTCTTGGAACTATACTTGGTGCTATTATCGGACTAACCTTCTTAATACTATGTAGATTTTTCACATTTGAAATTGATATATATCCTATTAGTAAGCTTTTAGTTTATATAACTATCGGTTTAGGAATAATTGTAGTTATATATATTTGTAATTTAATAAAAAAACCTGGTGCTATAAACATTTCCTGTATAGCATTCCTAGCTGTAACTACAGCTCATGCTTTTACCGATCCAATTTTCTATGCTGCTAATAGAACTATAGAAACTCTTTTTGGTATATTCATAGGACTTTTAGTTAATAAATTTATTTTGCCACCAGATTCAAATAAAGCATAATTGTTAATGGAGCTGCCTTTATGACAGCTCCATAATTCTATATTTTAATTTCCTTATATACTTCTAGTTTCATGCTTTAGGAAATCTTTTTCTTCTTCATTTAAGTAAGGACTTAATTTTTCAAAAACAGTTTCATGATAATCATTTAGCCATTTCTTTTCTTCAGGAGAAAGTAGCTCTACATTTACACCATTTAAGTCTATAGGACAATAGGATATTGTTCTAAATTTATAGAATTCACCAAATTCTTCTGACTTCACATCTTCCACTACTAATAATGTGTTTTCTGTTCTTATTCCGTGCTTACCTTCTTTATATACTCCTGGCTCATTAGTTAATATCATTCCTGGTTCTAATACAGTTGAATTACCTTCAACTCTAATTCCTTGTGGTCCTTCATGAACATTTAAGAAGAATCCAACTCCATGACCTGTTCCACATTTATAGTCTATTCCACGATCCCATAAAGGCCTTCTTGCAAGTATATCTAGGTTAACACCTGTAGCCCCTCTTAAAAATTTAGCTGAAGATAATGCTATATGGCCTTTTAATACTAATGTATAATCTGTTTTTTCCTCTTCTGTAATTGGTCCTAATATAAATGTTCTTGTTATATCAGTAGTTCCATCTAAGTATTGTGCACCTGAATCTACAAGGAACATTCCTTCTTTTTTTAACTCATATTCACTTTCCTTTGTAGCACTATAATGCATCATTGCTGCATGATCTTTGTATCCTGCTATAGTTCCAAAGCTATCTCCCTTATAATTTTCCCCCATAGCTCTAATCGCAGTTAATTTATCACTAGCAGATGTTTCTGTTATTTTTTCTTTTCCTATATTTTCTTTTAGCCATTTAATAAATTTAACCATGGCTACCCCATCTCTTACTTGAGAAACTTCCCAATTAGCTATTTCAGTGCTGTTTTTTATAGCTTTTAACTTTGTAGTAATATTCATTTCTTTTATAACTTCAACTTTTTTATCTAAAACTGTAAATAACTTAGCATTAACCTTACCTGAATCAATTAAAGTTTTTCCTTTTATAAGCTGAACATCTTTTTCTACATCACTATATTCTGCTATTTCAAATCCTTCTTTGTTTAATGCAGCTTTAGTTTCAGCATCTACTTTTTCTCCATTTATATAAAGGATTGCACTATCTAGTTTTATTATTACATATGAAAGTGCAACTGGATTAAAGTCAATATCATTACCTCTTATATTACATAACCAAGCTATATCATCTAATGATGAAAGTATATAATTTTCAGCTGATACTTCCTTCATATGATTTCTTACTTCTTCTAACTTTTCTTTAGCAGATTTTCCTGCATATTTAACATCATGTATAAAGATTTTATTCTTAGGAAGCTCGCTTCTTGTGTCCCAAATCTTATTTAATAAATCTTTATTCATATTTATAGTAAAATTATTTTCATTAGCTATTCTTAAATATCCTTCATATTGATCTACAGAAAAAACACTTCCATCAAAACCTAATACTTCTCCTGAAGCAACATTCTTTTTAAGCCATTCTTCAATACTTGGATATCCTGGAGTTCTCATTTTCATAAGAGAAATTCCACTGCCCTTTAATTGACTATCTGCTTGAATGAAATATCTTCCATCTGTCCATAAATACGCTTCCTTTAATCCAACTAAAAGAGTACCTGCTGAACCTGTAAATCCAGATACAAACTCTCTTCCCTTAAAATAATTAGCTACATATTCACTTTGATGGGCATCACTACTTGGAATAATATAATAATCTATATTTTCTGACTTCATTACTTCTCTAAGTTTTTCTAAATTGCTCATACTTTTTCCTCCTTATTTTATCTATCTAAGTATTATTATACCAATACAGATAAATATAATCCATAAAAGAAACCTTAATGATTTATTACTATAATTCCATTACCAAATACTCTTTAATTTTATAATCAAATTTAAAATACAAAAACTCAGCAAAAGCTGAGTTTCATACTTAATTGTTAATTATTAATTTCTAATTGTTAATTGTCAATCAGTTTTCCATGTACTATTAACCTTTCTTCTTCAGTAACATTAGTACATGTGGTTAGTGTTATTATTTTGCCTTTATCTATATCTTTAACAGCAAAACTAAAAAATGATTTGCTTATTGCTTCATTTATATAATTACTATAATCTTCATCATTGTTAAACTTAGCTTTATAGGATTCGAGAGTAGCATCTTCTATATAAACTGAAAATATTTCATACTCCAAAGTCTTCCTTATTTCCACAAATCATCTTATATATCTATAATTACCATATTGTCATGCTGATTATATTATATACGTTTAATAAAATTAAAGCCAATACTACAATATTAAATACTTTCAAAATAACTACTTATGAAATATCCTTAAGTATAATCTTAATTAAAGGATTTAATAAAACTATAGTTATAAGTGTAGCATTGATCAAATTTCCCATATTCATTCCAAAGATTACGCATCTATAAGAAAAAAATGCTATTACAAACATCAAGCATGCTTTTATAATATATTTAAAGTTATTTAAGTAGAATCCCTTTCTAACATAAATATAATAACATATATATGCACCACCTGATATTAAATACAATAATCCACTAAGAACATCTCCTTGTGAAAAACCTGAACTTGAACTCAATACTCTAATACCCTGTAGTAAACATGTAACTCCTGATAATAACCCCATTATTACTGTTGTAAAAGTCAAACATATCTTAGATATAATTCCTATATCTTCACTTTTCCAGAAAGGTAAAGCCCTAATTAAATCTCCGTTCACTTGTAACCTCCAATAACATTTTAAACATTTAATACAATATATTATAATTATAGACTATTTTTATAAAACTTCAAAATTATTACTTATATTAACATTTTAATTACTACTTTATTCATAAAATAAATATACGTTAAATAAGTAACTGTTACAAAACTTTGCCGAAAATAAAAAAGAAACTCAGCTTCTGCTGAGTTTCACCATAAATTTCAATTATTAATTGCTATCCATTACTTGAAGCAACTTATTTGCTTTCCTCTACTTTTTTACCTAATATCTGAACTCCTAAGAATGTTGCAAGTAAAGCTATTGGTAATACTATGTACCATTTAACTCCAAATCCTGCAGGTATATATCCAAATACTATAGTTATTCCAGCTACAAATAATGCATACCACATTTGAGTATTAACGTGAGCTATATGGTTACATCCTGCTCCCATAGATGAAAGAATAGTTGTATCTGAAATTGGAGAACAGTGGTCCCCAAAAATTGCTCCAGTTAAAACTGCGCTTGTACTAACTATTACAAATCCCATATCTGGATTCATAGAATAAGCTAGTGGTATAGCTAAAGGCATTAATATTCCCATTGTTCCATAAGCTGTTCCTGTTGCAAAGGAAATTATAGAGCCTAAAATAAATATTATTGTTGGAAGAAGGAAGTTTGGTAATGATCCTGATAACATATTAACTAAATATTTTGCTGTTCCTAAATCCTTAATTACTGAGCTTAATGACCATGCTAGTAATAATATTACTCCAGTTATTAATAAAGGTTTCATTCCATCTATCCAAGTATCTATAGCTTCTGAAAGAGTAAATATCTTTTTATAAACTCCCATTACAATTGCTACTATACTTGCAATTAATGCTGATTGGAATAATGCAACAGATGCATCAGATGCACTGAACGCTTCTTGTATAGCTTTAAATGACATTGGAGAATTAGTCATTATTTGTTGAACTGCTACATTATCTCCAGCCATAATTGAAGAATAGCCACTGTAATAGAAACAAATTAATGCTGTTACTACTAATACTCCTATAGGTATTATTGCATTCCATATACTAAGCTTTATTCCTTCTTTAGGTTCAAGTTCTGAGTGGTCCATCTTTGAAGATTCATCAACAGACTCTTCTTTATGTAAGTCTGCTCTTCTTGCTGCAACTTCAGCCTTATACATAGGTCCAAAATCCTTAAGTAATAATGAAGTTATAAATACAAAGGCTAAAATTAAAATATTATAAAATCTATATGGGATAGTTTCTAAAAATACTCCAAAAGCATCAACTTCAATTCCAAGTCCATTACTAAATGCATCATTTATTAATCCAACCTCTAATCCTATCCAAGTTGATACTATTGCTAAACCTGCGATAGGAGCTGCTGTTGCATCTATTATAAAAGCTAGTCTCTCTCTTGAAATTTTCATTTTATCAGCAACCGGCTTCATTATAGGTCCAACTATTAATGAATTTGCATAATCATCAAAGAAAACTGCAAGTCCAAGTAAAAGTGTAACTAGTTGTGTACTTTTTGCAGTCTTAGCTTTTCTTGCTAAAGCCTCAGCAACTGCTTTTGCACCACCCATTTTTGCTACTAGGTGAATAACTCCACCAATAACTAGCACTTGAAGTATTATTCCAGCATTCCAAGGATCAGCTAGTGAGTTTAGAGCTCTAGATACAAAATCTAAAAATGCTTGAATTAAAGCACCAACAAATGAATGATCAACTAAACTAACTAAAAATGTACCTGCTAAGGTTCCTACAAATAATGAAATAATAACATTCTTAGTTATAAAAGCTAATACTATAGCTATTATTGGTGGTATTAATGTTAAAAATCCATAATGTTCTGCATTAGATGTTGCAATATCAACTTCAGATGCAAATACAACTGATGTTGATAATAAAACCATCATCATTGTCATAATAATAATTCTAAAATTTCTTTTCTTCTTCATATTGTTCCCCCCTGTTATAAGTGTAAATAACTAAAAGGTAGAATCTAAAAAGGTGAAATACCAAGTTTAGCTTATACTAATTATAGTCTTAGTCAAAGCTACACCAGATATTCCACCTTTTATTATTTAAACAAATTTAAATTCTTTTTAAAAAGTAAAATTCTCTAATGATAGCTCTCCACAAAATAAACTTTGTGACAGTGTCATATATATTATATATAACCCCAGTGACATGATATTAAAGCATTAATCATACACTTCGGCAATATTCCCTTTCCTATTAACTCATCGTGCTTACCTCATTAATAGTACTCTTTAATACTGCACCTCTACCTCGTTATTATTTACATTCGATTTTCATATGTATTATACATTCTTAACACTAATTTTACAACCATATCCAAGTTAAATTATAGTAGTTATTCTTATAATTATACTCATTTACTCTTAATTACTGTATGATATGACTATTTTACTATAGTAGTGACTATAAAGGTGCTGTCGCACAATGAAAAACTCCCGAAGAAATTTTGAAAAGAAGTTAATTTTAGTAATCCTGTAAGAATTACATCAATAATTCTTCATTTTTAATTTTTAATCCTTAATTTAAGCTGCTTGTGCGACAGCCCCTTTATATTACACATAATCACAAAATAGTGTTATAATCTACATATTAATCTATCTCATCTTTGACCCTTTGTATATTACAACAGGTTTTTCGTACAGATGAATGATCCTCTCCTAAATATTTTACTCTAATCTTTAAAACTTTATCTAAATACTCCAAAGACTTTTCATTTTTATCTAATTTATAATAAAGTAACCCCAAAAGATTATAACAATCTGCTGTTCTTAAGTTATCCTCATCAAACACCTTTTTACACACTTCTAAAGCCTTTAGTATATTTTCCTCTGCATCTTCAAAACGCCCTAGTTCAATAAATACTGATGCAATTTCTTTTAAAGATAATGCTACATCTGGATGTATATCTCCGTATAATTCCCTCCTAATATCTAAAGCCTTCTCTTGATGCTTTAATGCTTCAAAGTAATTTTTTTCCTTTTCATAAAGGCACCCTAGATTACCTTCAACAACAGCTACAGTTCTTTTATTATTATCAATTGAATTTAATATTTCCAATGCTTTTAAGTAATATTCTTTCTGCATTTTAACATTATCTAATTTACTATAACCAAAGGCAATATTATTTAAAATAACGACCACATCACTATTTTTTTCTCCTAACTCTTCAATATAAATATCTAAAGCTCTTTTTGTATATTCAATTCCTTTTTCAACCCTATCTGTATTCATATATATATAACCAATATCATTAAGATTCTCCCCCTTACGTAAGGGAACATCCTTAAAGTTATTATCTATAAAATTATCTAAATCCTTAAATATCTTTAATGCATCATTATACTGATTAAGCTCACAGTAAATAGTACCTAGATTATTATAAATATTGAATACTACATCTCTATAATCTTCATTACATTTATCATTAAATAACTCTATTGTTTTATAACAAAATTCTAGTGCTTTATTATAATTTCCACTATTACTATATAAAAATGAAACATTATAATATAAATATCTATATACTTCTAAATCAATATCAATGTATTTTAATAAGTGCTCACCGTACTTAATCTTTAATGATTTTTCATTGTTAGTAGTATTTGAATCTATGTGTAAATAATCTACCAAATTATCTATAAAACTCTCAACTTCTTCATAGTTATAATCAATCTTCGTTCTTATTACATCTGCAATTACTGGATGAAGAGAAATTACATCACAATCATTTATCCTTACCCACCCTAAATCAATTAAATAATTAATATCTTCAAAGCTATCCAAATTACTCATTTCTTTGAACTTCTCTATATCTATTCCTATATGCGGTATAAAGCTAAGATCTATAAGTATTCTTTTTTGAATATAACTTGCTTTTGATAAATTAAATAAGGCATAGATATGTTCACTTATGTCCTTATTATTTAACTTAGAATCTTTTCTATGTTTTATTTTTTCCTTTGCTAAATTGGTAAGTCCTAAATTACTAAGCTTATTCAACATATCTACTGGCTTAATTCTACTCATCATCATTTGCTTAGCTACTAGCTCTACAGTCATTGTATGCCTACCTACAAGATTAATAATTTCTAATATAGCTACCTTATCTTTGTCATTCACTTCTTTTTTATAATAATTATAGAAAATATTATTTATTTTATTTACATCACTAATTTCCAATATATTCATTTGCTTATATCCAAGGCTACAAAAATCATTTCTTGTTGTAAAAATAAATTTAAAGTTACATCTAAGTAATTTATCAAGATATTCATCATCTTCTACATCGAAGTTATCAACTATAAATAAAATATCCTTATTAGATATGTCATGAAGTTTCTTCATTTTTCTTATAAAATAGTCATCATCTGATTCATTAATTCCTTTATTAAAATTACTTATTGGTACTTCACTATCGCTTATAATCATAGACTTAATTGAATCTGTATATCTTGCAAAGACAATGCTTGTAAAGATTTCATAATTATCTCTAGCGAAGTTTTTAACTATTTCACTCTTTCCTATACCGCCAATACCTCTTAAAAATAAAATATCTTCTTCATTTAATATAATGTTCTTTATTTCACTAAGTTCATTATCTCTTCCAACAAAATAAGATAATTCTTTAGGTAAATTTGTCTTTAAAAAACATCTACTAGATTCTGTAACATTTACTAACTTCTCTAATAACTTTTGTAATTCTTTAGTTGTGTGAAATCGCTTTATTGTAGACGAGGATAATGTTTTATGAAAAAGTTCTGTTAACAAAGTAAATGTCTCTGGATTTACATCCTTGAACAATCTATCTTCTTTGTTATAACTCCAAGTTGCATATATCCTTCTATCCATAAACTCAACATATCTTCCCATAATTCTATTAAATATAACGGCACCAATTGCGTAAATATCAGTTTCTTCTGAGATTCTTCTAAAATCATATTGAAGTTGCTCCGGTGCTGCCCACCTTTCAGAATAAGATAAATTTTCTATATCCCCTGATTGTATATTTGACTTTTCTTGTACACTATCAAAATCAAATAACATTATTAGCTCTTTACTTTCTGGAATAGTTAAGATATTTGCTGGTTTTATATCTAAATGTAAAAGTCCCATATCATGATACTTACCAACGGCCTTTGTTAAGGCTAATGCAGATTTTAAAACATCATTCACCGAATTAAATTCAGCTTTTTCATAAGTAACACCATTATTATAATTTATAACCATATATTTAGTGGAATTACCTTCAAATAGTCCTTGTACATTAGTAGTTATATTTACAAAACTTTCACTTAATTGAATATTTGCATGTCTTTTATATGCTTCTTCGAACCGGCTTAGTCCTTCTATAAAATTATTATTTTTATCATCTATAATTAAACTTCCATTAATATCTCTACCAACATTAGATTTAACAGGATAATATTCCTTCAATCTAACCATATGCTTACTACTTTGAACATCATAATAGTATGCATCATAAACTATACAGCTTGCCCCATATCCTACCACTTTAATTATATAAAATTCATACTCATACTTATTTCCTATGTTATCATAATTAAAAATATTAATTTTCTGACCTTCATTTAATTCTATTCTCAAAATCTTCCCCCTAAACTCCTATAAACTTTTAGTAATGCTATTTATATATTAAACAAATTATGACAAATTTCCTTCTATATGATAAAATTATCATAAATTTATTTAATTTATGAGGATATAATTATGGATAATATATTTACTGTTTTTAAAACTAATGGTGATTTTACCGAGCTAATGAATGATTCACTCTTAGAATTAGCCCTTGATGAAGATTCTTATGATTTAAAAGATACTATAAACTATTTGGATATCGCAAAAAATTTTAGACAATTCTCAGATGGATTAACGAATTTTATAAAAAATCATGGTTATAATGATGAACTGGATGATATACCTGCTAAAACTAATTTCCTCTATAAAAAGTTTTGTGATGAAGAAATAAAAATTAGTAAAGCAACAATAAAAAGCTGGTTTTTAGACTCTAGACCTGCATCCAACTCCTTAAGTAGGGAAAATATGTTTAAAGTTTGCTTTGCATTAGGCTTATCAAAAAATGAATCTGCCAAATTTTTTAGTGATGTTTACTTTGAAAAATATTTTAACTATAGAGATATAAATGAATTAATCTACTTTTACTCATTAAAAAAAGGATTGAATTATAAACAAGCTATATCTCTTATATCCGAAGCAAAAAAAATAATAGAAAGCGATATTTCATCTAAAAATAATAATACTATTTATACTAAAGAAATTGGTGAGCAAGTTAACAATATAAGCAAGGACTTAGAATTATTAGAATATATAGAAACTAATAAATATAACTTTAAAAAAAGCTCTACTTCTGCAATAAATATATTAAACAACCTAATTAATCAAGCAAAAAAGTTAGCCGTTGAAGAAAGTAATATGTTTTTTGATGAAGAAATAACTGAAAAAATGGATAAATCGTCTATCGACTTTCTAATATATATAATACATTATTTTAAAATCGAAGGAATATCCAAACTAAAGTCTTCATCACTATTGTCTAAGAATGGAAACTTCCAAAAAATAATTTTGAAAAACTATCCAACAAAAATAACCTTTTCTAATATATTCAATAATAAACATATAACCTTTGATATGTTAAGAAAATCATTAGTACTACTTAATTTTTATACTTTTTGGGCTACTATTGCTATAAATAAAGATGATTCACCTGATAATAGCATAGTATTTCTCCATGAAACTAATGATATGCTAATAGAAGCTGGAATGAATAGGCTCTATCCTGGGAATCCATTTGATTGGTTATTTTTATATTGTTCTAAAACATCTTATCCCCTTGATACCTTCAGAGAAATAATTTTAGAAATTTTAGATGATGATTTAGGTTAAGGATTTATCATCCTTAACCTCTCTTTAGCTATTCAGTCTTTCTAGGTACTCCAGCATCACTACGCTTCTTTCTCCAAGGTCCATCCTTTCTTCTTGTTCTTACCTTTCCTGCATTTGGACCTGTCTTAACAATTGGTCCCCCTGTTTCCTTTGGACTTGCCATAATAAAAACTCCTTTCAAATTTAATTATGTTAATTTTAATTTTTTGACTCCATATATTCTTCAGCTGCTCCGAATGCTGCTCCAACTCCCCCTCCAATGCCTGTTCCTATTGCAGTTCCACTAACTGCAGATGCGGTAGCTGTTGCTGCCAATGCTGCCATACCAATTGGTCCTGTAACAAATAAAGTTGTAGTAGCTGCCACTGTTGTAAAAGCTGCACCAATAAGTCCTCCTAATTCTGCCCCTTGTAATCCTCTTTCAAAAATCTTTCCAAATCCCATAATATTAACTCCTTTATCATTAAATTTTTATATAATGTTTTCTACATTTTTATAATAACAAGATAAAAATCCTATCTGTAAAAATGATTTTCATCTTATATGTACGTACTATCTACATTGCATCTAAATTAAGCTGAACACTTAATATGTTATCAATCCCCCTGATATCCTCTGCTGATAGAAGTTTCCCTACTCTAAGTATCTGTTCTTTAGATATAACTGATAACTGCTCTGCCATAGCTATGCTACCTGAATATGCAATATCATAATTTTCCTTTAGTTCATAATGTACAGGCAACTTATTTTTACTTCTTGATGTAAGCGGTATAACTAAAGTAGTCGTTGAGTATTTATTCCCTGCATTATTTTGAACCACAATTGCTGGTCTTACCCCTCGCTGACATGACCCTTCTCTAGTTGCTCCAAAATTGACCATAACTAAGTTTCCTCTTTTAATAAAATCTAACATTTTTATTACCTCCAAAATCATTTATTAACTTTATACTTTTATTATAATTTGCTAATTTCACTATCTGTAAAAATGATTTTTCGTTTTATGCTTCAATAATAAATAAAAAAATAAATGCCTATGGTTTTGTATCTAAACCCATAGGCATCTTATAACTCAGTCAATTTATTATTTTGATATTATATATTTACTTATAACATAGCCCTCAGTATCATACCTAAATGAGACTTTTCCAATCCCTATTCAATCATTTTAGATAGTTCATTTAAATCTGCACTAGTCCTGTACTCTTAATAGCATATTTATGTGATTGAAATTTGCCTCTAAGTTTATCCCAAATTTTATTTTCTCTTATCATCTTATTAAAATCACATATAACTTTTTGTACTTAAAATACACTAATATTAATCACTATAATCCCCATTTATTTATTAAGTATTCTAATTCTTATTTATTAGCATTACAATAATCATATTTAAATCATGAAACATTAATATGATCTTCCATGGAGCATTTTTAGGAGCTGGTATAATCTTTAAAGATGGAGAAAATAAAAAGCATGTTCAGTACCAAGCTGCGCACCATCAACTACTAGCTAGTGCTCTAGCAACTAAGCTTGCACATGAAATTGATCCAGACAATCAAATTGGATGCATGATTAATTCTGCATTAATATATCCAAGAAGATGTTCTCCAGAAGATATTTGGTATGCATTTAATAAAAATCGTGAAAGCTACTTCTTTACAGATGTCCAAGCTAATGGAGAATATCCAACCCATGTATTAACAATGTTAAAGAACGAAGGCTTCAGTCTTGAAACTGGCTCTGACGATTTTGAAATTCTTAAGAATAATACAGTAGATTTTATTGCCTTTTCTTATTATCATTCTAGTTGTATGAGTTCTAGATTAGAAGATAATATTCAAAAGGATGGAGCTGCCTTTGCAACTGTTAAAAACCCGTATTTAAAAGCAAGTGAGTGGGGATCTCAATTTGATCCACTAGGATTAAGATTAATTCTAAATATATTTAATGATCGCTATAAGAAACCAATGTTCATTGCAGAAAATGGGATAGGAGCAAATGACATTCCTAATGAAAATGGTGAGATTATAGATGATTATCGTATTGAGTATTTAAGAAGCCATATACAAGCCATGAAAGATGCAGTTGAACAAGATGGAGTCAACTTATTCGGCTATACGATGTGGGGATGTATTGATCTTGTTAGTGCTGGTACTGGAGAAATGAAAAAACGTTATGGATTTATTCATGTTGATCGTGACAACAATGGTGTTGGTACTTTAAAGAGAAGTAAAAAGAAATCATTCGAATGGTATAAAAAAGTAATTAGCACTAATGGAGAAAATTTAGATTAGCATAAAGCCACTTTTTTAAACTTCTCTTATTTATCAAGAATAATTAAAAATAGTTAATAAGATAAAAGCTGACCCCTTATTCAAAGCGGAGTCAGCTTTTTTAACTCATTTTATCTCTAAATATTCAATGCTTATCTTTTCTACGAATTAATTAAATTTACTGATTTTAAACCATTTAAAATTATATTTTCTGTTAACATTGCCATATATTCTGGTGATTCCTTAAGTCCATTTTTAAGCCAATAATCTATCAATCCTATGGCTCCATATAAAATAAATGAATAATATTTATCAAAAAGATCCTTATCATTCTTTTTTAAAATATTAGACCAGTCACTATAACCTTTTTCATATATTACAGATACTATTTTTTTCATAAAAGCCATATCTCCTCTTTCACAAAGAATAACTATGCAAAAATCGCTATTTTTTGCTATAAAAGTAAATATATCTTTTAATATAGGTTTCGTTTCAATTTTATCCGGAGAAATCTCATAAGATAATATCATATCTTGAAATTCTTCAAATAGCTCCTTCTCTATTTCACTTAACATATGAAAAACATCTTTATAGTGTAAATAAAAAGTTCCCCTATTTATATCTGCTTTTTCACAAAGCTCTTTTACTGTAATAGAATTTATACTTTTCTCCTGCATAAGAATTATTAAGCTTTTCTTTAATACATCTTTTGTTTTTCTTATTCTTCTATCTTTATTAACCATAAAATACCCCTTTCTGAACACTATTAATATCAAATGTTCATTAATGAACTATTTGAATAACATTGATTATTGCCTTTAAACCTTACTGTAATTATAATGAATATTAAATTAAAAAACAACACTGTGTTCAATAATACTCACGGGTTGTATTATTAAAGGCAAAAGAAAATAGGAAGGTGATATTATGGATGACTTAAAAGAAGACAAATCACAATTATTTAAAATTATCAAATTTATCGCAGTTATAGCAGTAATATTAATTCCAACGATTTATACTACTGTTTTCTTAGGCTCAATGTGGGATCCCTATGGAAATGTCGATAAACTACCTGTAGCTGTAGTAAATCTAGATAAATCCCATAATTATAATGGCGAAGAATTAGCTGTTGGAGATGAACTTGTTAAAAATCTTAAAGAGGATGCTTCTCTTGATTTTAATTTTGTAGATGAAGAAACAGCTCAGACGGGATTAGATAATGGATCTTATTACATGGTAATTACAATCCCTGAAAACTTCTCTTATAATGCTACAACTCTTTTAGAGGATAATCCTCTAAAAATGGAATTGCAATATAAGATAAACCCAGGAAAAAATTATATTGCTTCTAAAATGAGTGAGTCAGCAATTCAAAAGATTACAACATCTATAGAAAATAGTGTTACTGAGATTTACGCTAAATCTGTATTTGATGAATTCTCTTCAATAGGGATTCAGCTATCTGACGCTGCTGATGGTGCCTCTCAAATAAATGAAGGATTAACATCTTTAAAAGAAGGTTCTGATACTATAGGATCAAACTTAAAGCTTCTATATGATAGTAGTTTAACCTTCACAGATGGAATAAACGCATATGAAACAGGAATCAACGATTATTTATCTGCTGTAGATAAAATACAAGATGGTTCTAAAAACTTAAATGCAGGAATCAGCACATTAAATGATAAATCTTCAACTCTTGCTGAAGGGGTTAATAGTCTTAATGCTGGTGCTAACAACCTATACTCAGGTTTACAAAGCTATACTTTAGGAGTAGCTTCATTGGGAGATGGTGCTTCTAAACTTAATTCAAATTCTAGTAATTTATTATCAGGTGCTAATGATCTAAATTCTGGAGTATCAGATTTACAAAAAGGAAGTGAAAGTCTTCTTGGTGGATTAAATGCTTTATCTTCCTCTATAAAGACTTCAGTTAATGATGAAAGCAATAAAAACATCAAAACTTTAACTACTTCTTTAGATAGTCTAAATTTAGGTATTAATAATATTAACAATGCTATTCAAAATAGTTCAAGTGATAATTTAACATCTGATTTTACGTCTTTAGGAAAAAACTTATATAATGTAGGAACTTCAGTTAAAAATTCTTCAACCTACATTAATGAACTTAAGACAAAAATTGCTGAGACTAAAGAGGCCCCTTGGTTTAAAGCTTTAGACAAGGCTACTCAGGAAGAGATTATAAATGGTTTATCTTCTCCTCTAACTAATTTAAGTAATGAATTAAATAATATAGCTACAGAAACTTCATCAGCATCTACTAATTTAAACTCAGCTGTAAATGGAGTATCTACTATTTCTAGCCAAGTCGATGAAGCAAAAACAGCTTTAGGAACTCTTGCTAGTAATTCAGATATACTTACTGAAAAGGCTAAAACTACTGTAAATAGCTTATATTCAGGTCTTGAAAAAGTAGGAACTGCTTTAGATAATCAAATAATACCTGGAACTAAAGCTGTAAATTCTGGTATAACTACTTTAAAGAATGGTAGTGAAATCTTATCTGCTGGAATTGGAAATTATACTGCTGGAGTTACTGAAATTTATAAAGGTGCTAATACGTTAAATTCAAATTCCAAGGCAATTGTAACTGGTGCTGAAAGTTTAGCTAATGGAACAGCTACTTTAAATTCCTCAGTTCCAACCTTAACAAATGGAATTGGACAAATTGCTGAAGGTTCAAATACCTTAGTACAAGGATTAAATACCTTATCAGAAAACAATGATTCACTAAAATCAGGAATTAGTACAATAAACTCAGCTTCTACATCTATTTCTAATGGAGCTTCTAAGCTTTATGATGGTTCTGTTGAATTAAGTAGTGGAGCTGATAAATTAAAAGATGGTTCAGGAACTTTAAAGGAATCTCTTGAAGAAGGCTCAGAAACTATAAAAAGCACTAAATTATCTGATCAATCAAAAGAAATGTTTGCCTCACCTGTAGAAGGTGTTGAATCAATAAATTCATATATTGCTAACAATGGTAATGCAATGGCAGCATATATGATGTGTGTAGGATTATGGGTAGGTTGCCTAGCCTTCTGCATATTATTCTCTACAGAAAAAGACATTAAGAATGGAAAAGAAAATCCAAGAGCATTCTGGCCTAAGAAAGCATTAAAACTTTTATCCATAGCAATTATTCAAGCTGTAATTATGGTTAGTGCACTAATGTTATTTAATGGACTTGATCCAGCTTACCTAGGTAAAACTTATTTAGTTGCCATAACTGCTTCCTTATCATTTATGGCTATTGTTTACTTGATGAATCTACTTCTAGGAAAAATAGGAAGCTTTATTTTATTAGTATTTATGGTTTTACAATTAAGTGGTTCTGCAGGAACTTATCCAATAGAACTTTCAGATAGCTTCTTCAAAGCTATTCATAACTATATGCCATTTACCTATGCCGTAGATGGATTTAGAAATGGAATATCTACAGGATTATCAATAGTTCCTCAAATAACTGTTCTTTTAGTAATAGGTATTGTTTGCTCAATACTTTCTGTAATTGTAGTAATTAAGAAAAATAAAAGCACTAAAACAACCCTACCTGAATTACTAGAAGCATCTATATAAAAATCTTGATAGATAAAATATTAAAAACCTATAGAGTAGAAATTATAAAATCTACCCTATAGGTTTTTTTCTATTAAATTTGAGCTGCTAGTATACCCACTCTCATCTTATCCTGCTACTTTAATCTCTATATACAATAAAACTTAAATACAGTAGTTGTACTATATTCCTCCCCTTCTCTTATCAAGGAATCCTCAATAAACCTATAATTCTGACCTATAGGTAAATTCTGTGTCTCAAAACAAATTCCATCATATTTACTTTCTACATTTCCATTAGTCAACTTCTTATCCACAGGAAAATTAGTAGAATATATTACTACTGCTTTTCTATCTGTATATATTTCCATTCCTCTTCCTGATATATCATCTTCAAGCTTTATATTGTATCCCTGATCTTCTATTAATACCCATGGATGATCATAACCATTAGCTAATTCTAATTGCTTATTTATTTTTTCTATATCTTCTCCTACTTTTTTACTAGTATTAAAGTCAAAAGGTGTCCCCTTAACATCAATTAAATTTCCAGTTAATGCAGAGTCCTCTCTTATAGTTGCAATCTTATCAGCTTTTACAGTTAATCTTTCATCTAATATATTTCTCTTAATATTTCCAGATAAATTAAAATAACTATGGTTAGTCATATTTAATATGGTATCTTCATCACTTATTCCATGATTCTTTATTGAAAATTCATTTTCATTATTTAAAGAATATACTACTCTTAGCTTAAGATTACCTGGAAAACCTTCTTCACCATCCTGACTAGAAGACTCTAGTATTAAACTTACTTCTTTATCATTAACTTCTATAGAATCATTCCAAATCTTTTTATTAAAGCCTTCATTTCCTCCATGAAGAGTATTTGATCCTTGATTCTTAGTTACTTCATAAACCTTCTCTCCTATTTTTATCTTACCATCAGCAATTCTTCCACTATTTCTCCCTACAATTGCTCCTGCATAAGATGTATCATCCATATAATCATTTAAGTCATTCCACCCTATAACTATATTTTCTGAAATTCCCTTTGAATCTGGCACTATAATATCTGTTATAATTCCACCTAATGTTAATATCTTTATTTCTATTCCATTATCATTACTAAGTGAATATTGTAATATTTTTTTACTATCCTTTAGAGTTATCTCTTTTTTATCTATTCTCATAATTCTTCTCCATCCCCCTTTAGAAATCGCTTACTATTTTTATTTCTTTTTAATACTAGTATAATCCTCTCCCTCCCCATTGTAAACATTTTAATAACAATATAATTGAGAATATTTTCTAAAAAACTCTTTACTTCTTAATAGTAATCGGTTACTATTAAATTATAATAAAGGAGGTATTGAGATGACTGATTTAACAATTTTAAAAAATGATTTTTATAATACTTTTAATGAAAACTGTGAGGATATTTTCTTTTCACCTGGAAGAGTTAATTTAATTGGTGAGCACACAGATTATAACGGTGGTAATGTATTTCCTTGTGCTATTTCCTTTGGAACTTATGGTCTAGTTTCAAAAAGAAATGATAATAAGTTCTTGCTTCACTCTCTAAATTTTAAAGAATTAGGAACTATTGAATTTGATTTAAGTGAACTTGTTTATAACAAGGAACATGATTGGGCTAATTACCCTAAAGGTGTAATAAAGACTATTATTGATCATGGTTATAGCATACCAACTGGATTCAACATCCTTATTTATGGTGATATTCCTAATGGTTCAGGCTTATCTTCTTCTGCATCTATAGAAGTTTTAACAGCTACTATCTTAAATCACTACTTTAAATTAAATATAAGCAATGTTGATATAGCTAAAATAGCCCAAGAAGCTGAAAATAAATTTATCGGTGTTAACTGCGGCATAATGGATCAATTTTCTATATGTATGGGATTGAAAGATTCCGCCCTTCTTCTTGATTGTAATACATTAAAATATAAATATAGCCCTATCAATATGGATGGATACAAACTAGTAATAGGTAATACTAATAAAAAACGTGGTCTTGCAGATTCAAAATATAACGAGAGACGTACTGAATGTGAAACTGCACTAAAAGAATTGCAAACTGTTGTAAATATAAGCTCTTTAGGTGACTTAACTATAGATGAGTTTGAAAAATATAAAGATTTAATAGCAGACTCTACTAGAAGAAAAAGAGCTAAGCATGCTGTTTATGAAAATCAACGAACTTTAAAAGCTGTACAAGCACTTGAAGAAAATAAACTTGAGGAATTTGGTAAGCTCTTAAATGAATCTCATATTTCCTTAAGGGATGATTACGAAGTTACTGGCACTGAACTTGATACCCTTGTTTCTTTAGCTTGGGATCAAAAGGATATTATTTTAGGTGCAAGAATGACTGGTGCTGGTTTTGGTGGATGCACTGTAAACTTAGTTAAATCTGATTCTATTGACGAGTTTATTGAATTTACTACAAGAGAATATGAAAAGAAAATTGGCTATAAACCTGACTTCTACATTGTAGATATTTCAGATGGCCCAAGAAAATTAAATTTATAAATACATTACAAGGTGGATTATTAATATGAAAGTAACTATAGCAGAAGTTGCAGAAAGAGCTAATGTTTCCGTTGCTACAGTATCAAGGGTAATGAACGGAAATTACCCTGTAAAAGCTGAAACAAAGGAAAGCGTTCTTAAAGCAATAAAAGAACTTAAATATATACCTAATATGCAAGCTAGAGAACTAACTCAGCAAAAATCTTCTATTGTAGGTGTAGTAGTTCCAAGTATAAGTAATATGTTTTTCCCAGCAGTAATTGATGGTATTGATAGTGCTCTTAAATCTAACTCACTATCTTTCATCCTTTGTCGTACTAATGATGATAAAAATGAGGAAATCAAATATGTTAGGGAATTAATCTCAAGAAATGTATCAGGTATAATAGTTATTAGTCCTAATTTAGAGAATGTGAAGTCTAAATTTTATGATGATATAGGAAGTCAAGTTCCAACTGTATTTGTTAATGGTTCTTCAACCTCTCCAAATGTTTCAACAGTCTGTAATGATGAAGCTATAGGTGCAAGGATTGCTTTAAACTATCTTTTGGAAAATAACCATAAAGATATATTATTCATTAGAGGTACCAATAGCTATTCCTATGATGTTAAAGAAGAGTGTTATACTGATTTCATGAAGAACATAGGGAGTTTCAAAGAAGAAAATATCATTAATATAGGTTCTGGTAATAGTAGTGAAACTGTTAGTAATACCACTTCCATACTCTTAGATATCTTACAATCTACTAAAGCTACTGCTATATTTGCTTGTAATGACCTTATGGGGGTAGGGGCAATAAATGCATGTAAGAGATTAAATATTAATGTTCCTAAAGATATGTCTATAATAGGTTTTGATAATATAGAACTTTGTAAATTTATAGAACCTAACTTAACTACTATAGACCAGAACATGTCTTTATTAGGTGAGAATGCAGCATCTTTACTACTTGAAAAGATTAATACTAATAATGAGTATAGTAAGAATATTATACTTAATAACGCATTAGTAAAAAGAGATACAGTTGCTATGCTTTCTGATAGTATCTAAAATTTTATATAATATATAAAAGGAGATAACTTTTGAGTCATCTCCTTTTCTACTATCTTAATACCTACTTTTTATTTGAGGTGTTTACTTTTTCTATCTACATATAGTTAAGCTTCCAGCTCTAATTTAATCTATTAAATAAAATTAAATTTTCTAAAGTTCACACAAAATTATTAATAGACTCTGTATTACAACTCTTTAGCAATATCATATCCTGCGTGAATAGCATCTTTTATTGTTCCAACATTGTTTGCGTCTCCTATAGTGTGATAAGTCATTTGAAGTTCCTTTAAGGTATCAGCCAGTTTGGTATCTGTGCGGTAACCTACTGCAAAGATAAGTGTATCAGCATCAGAAATGCAGTGAATCTCACCGTCTTTGCTGTAGTATATTTTATCTTCTTCTACCTTTTCAACTTTAGCGCTACAGATTAGCTCTATACCTTTTTTCATCATACGTTGTACAAGTAAACTTCTACCAGGGCCTGTTTCTGTTGACATGATTTCCGGAGCCATTTCAATTACAGTAACTTTTCTGTCTCTAGGTAGACGGTCATAAACTAGAGGTGCTAGATAATCTGCAGTTTCACAACCTACAGAGCCACCCCCAATAATGACTATTTTACGGCCAGGGAAGGCTTTTCCACCTAGAATATCATCAGCAGTTGCCCAATGTTTAAATATAGTAAATGGCTGTATAACAATAGGGGAAGCACCATTACTGATAACCACTTCATAATCAGAAAATTCATTTTGCAATAAATCTTTATCAACTTTACATTTTAAACGTATTTCAACTCCAGCTTGTTCAAGTTTTCTAACCATATATTGTGTAACTTTTGAAAGCTCTTGCTTAGCAACTGGAACAGAAGCTATGTTTATAAGTCCGCCTAGCTCTTCATTTTCATCGCAAAGAATTACATGATGACCTCTTTTCTTTGCAACATAAGCTGCTTCCATACCAGAAGGTCCACCACCAATAACAAGAATTTTTTTCTTTGTATTTGATAACTCAATAGTATCTTCATTTTCAATTTCTAGAGAAGGATTGATTGTGCAAGCTACACGATTTCCAAACATAATACCATTCAAGCAACGAAGACATCCAATGCATGGACGTATATCCTTGTCCATACCTTTTTCAGCCTTATTAGCAAATTCAGAATCACATAAATTAGCTCTTCCAATCATACAAATATCTGCCTTGCCATTGGCAATTAATTCATCAGCAATCCAAGGCTCTGTAATTCTTCCAACAGTAGCTATTGGAATTGAGGTATGTTTTTTGATTTCTTCTGATAACTTAGCATGAGAGCCTTGCTTTGTACCAGGAGCAGGTATTGAGCTTCCACGCATAATAGTAGTTCCTCCAGATACATGAATCATATCAGCACCAGCTTTTTCTAACTGTTTAGCAATATATATCCCATCGTTAATATTTAAGCCTCCATCACAGTATTCATCACCAGAAATCCTTACATCAATGATGAAATCTTTTCCGCATTTTTGGCGAACTTCTTCAATAACTTCTAGTGTTAATTTCAGACGGCCATTGATATCACCGCCATATTCATCAGTCCTTTTATTATATAGAGGAGATAAAAAACCTCCTAGTAGACCATGGGCATGAGCAGCATGAATTTCAACACCATCTCCTCCAGCAGTTTTAATTCTTAAAGCTGCTTCACCAAATTGCTTGATAATAACTTTTAATTCTGGTATGGTTACTGCTCTTGGTGCTTCCTTTGCATAGGCAGGCCCAACATTTGATGGTGCAATTAAACGAGGTGTTCCTGGAATAGGGAAGGCCATGTAAGCAGGATGGAATAATTGAGGAATAATTTTTGCACCATACTTATGTACAGCCTCCGTCAACTTTTTCCAACCAGGGATATAAGAATCATCACTTATGGACATATCTCCTGGTAAATATGTATAAATAGGTTCAATAGTAGTTACTTCAGTTACAATAAGACCAACACCACCTTTTGCTCTTGCAGCGTAATGTTCAACTAAAGTATCTGTTACATAACCTTTATCTGCTAGATTTGTAGATATTGGTGGCATAAAAATACGATTTTTAACTGTAGTTTCACCAATTTTAATAGGTGAAAATAAATGACTATATTTTTTCATATCCTCATCTCCTTTTTCCTTGATGTTATCATATTATTCCATTATCATCCTTGTCCTAGCTTGATGTTAAAGGTTAAAATATATCTTCACATTTGAATATTAAAGGTGAAAGGAGATAAGATAAAAGCAAAAAATGACTTATAATAGAAAATCACAAGGTGGATTTTAAGCTACCCCATATTAAACTTTATCAATATCTATAATAATTTCATCATTACAATGAGTTATAGTGCTTCTTATATCTTTAGATTTTTGAATAGAACAAAGAATATGCCCTTCTTTCATCTCGATTTTTATACCATTATTTTCATAAATGATATTTTCTGATTCTTCTAATAAGTGTTGAAGAAGCTGCCTTTGGTTATAATCTAAATACATTAATTCTTCTCTTTTATCTTCATTAAACTTAATATTATTGACAAACTTTTTGCGATAATTACTAGGAACAATTCCATAGAGTTCTTTAAAAGCTGTGGTATAGGCTTTAGAATTTGGCATCCCACAATCAGCAGCAATCTGCTCAATGGATTTTTTCCCTTCTAATAAAGATTCTATGGATTCACGGACTCTTACTAGAGCAACATATTTTACAAATGGAATGCCAGTATACTTCTTAAAGAGCTTGGAAGTATATGAAATACTAAACATAAGTGTATTTGCTACATCACTTAAACGTAGATCCTCTTGATAATGCCTATCTATGTACTGAATAGCTTTAATATAGTTTTCTCTATGAATAGACTGAATAGGCAAACGTTCAATAGGGTACTGCATATGATTAGAAGTTATATAAACAATTTCCATCATTATTGTATTTAACTCAAATAAATTATTGTTACCACGTAATAGAACTCCAGCTAATTTACCTATTTGAAACTTTAATTTTTTCAATAATTTTAAATTATTATTGTCAGTACAAATAATTGATTCGTAGGAATTCTTTATTTCTCCTATCATTGCTGCTGGAAATAGAGAAAAATCAATATGTATAGTTAAAATTACATTTTCTTCTCTAGAATTTGGACGAATTATATGAATATCATTTGGAGCAATGATTACTAGTTCATGTTCTTTAATTATATGAGAGAAGTTTTCTGTAGTAACCTCATATTCTCCCTTTAAAACGTAGGCTATTTCTAAACTACTATGACGAGAAAATACTTGTCGGCTAAAGCTGTTAATGCTTAGGCTTAAAGGATAGCCGAATTTTTGACCTGAAAAATCATAATAATATTTCATATTTTGCATAAAAACCTCCATTTATCGTAGCTGTAGATATTATTCATTTCCATTAATATCTACATGTTGTTTTTTTATCTGTCATAAATATTTAGCCTAAAATTTAAGATTCTATGTTAATTGTTTACTTTTAATATTATTACGTAGAAATAATTTATATTTTTTTACTCTCTAAAAATTTATCTTTACTTTGCTCGATAATAAAATTTTTAAATAAACTAGCTGAAGGTATTAAATATCTATTCTTTAAAGTTGCAAGATATATAAACCTTTCATGTGTTGGATTTATTATTGGAAGAACCTTGATATTATAGTTCTTTAATGACGATATCTTTGGAACAACGGCAATTCCATAATTTATCTCTACTAACCCTGCAACTGCGTTATCTTCTTCAACCTCACATATTATATTAGGTATTATATTTACTCTTTCAAATAATCCATTTATTAATGATCTTATACCACTTTTCTCACTAAAACCTATAAATGGATAATTATCTAACTCTCTTAAATCAATAGACTCATTTTTAGCTAAAGGATGTTCATTGGCTACAATTACGACTAACTCTTCATTTTCTATTGGTATAAAATCTACTTCATCTTCATTTTCAACATATGAACAAAGAACCATATCAAATTTTTCATTTTTTAAATCTTCTATAAGAGATTTTGTTGTTCCTTGCCCAAATAAAAACTTTATATCTTGATTTTCACCCATTGTTACAAACCTTTTAATTAATTTGGGTACAAAAGTAGGGCCAAGTGTGTATATATATCCTAACTCAATAGTACCTGATGAAATATTAGTTAATTCTCTTAATTTCTTTTCTCCTTTTTCTAATTCACTTAATGCTCTATCTACATATTCAAAATATATCTTTCCATATTTAGTTAGCTTTATATTCCTTCCTTGCTTTTCAAACAAATATGTCCCCAAATCTTTTTCTAATGCTGACATAGCATGACTTAAGCTAGGTTGGGTTATTGATAATTTATCTGCTGCTTGAGTATAATGCTCAAGCTTTGCTAATACTCTAAAATAATTTAAGTGATTTAAGTTCATAAGGTATCGCCCTTTCCTATTAGTTTTCTAATTATATATTTTCTTATAAAATAAAACTTGCCATATTATAT
>NZ_JAWGSV010000005.1:0-34796 GCF_032552055.1 Clostridium sp.
GTCTCTCAAATACACCAAACTATCATTTAATCAAATTTAATATTTCTATTGTGCCTTTAATATAATTCATTCTTCTTTTCCATTCCATTTAATTATAAATGTAATGTCATTATCTTCAGAAATTATTATTCCATTTCCACCATAGTCACTATCCTTTACATAATAATTTTTATCAATAGTTAAACCTAGTTACTATCAACCACAATCTATAGTTTCATTCTCAAAATAAATAGTAATAATGTACCTATCATAACAATAGTAGCATAAATAATATTATTTAAAAATTGAGCTTATAATTAAACTTATCATATATGTTATGAATGAAAATATTATTGCTATAAAAAGAATATTTATAATTAACATGTTATAGCTTATTATCATATTTAATGATATATATTTTGTTATTCCTAATAAATTTAATATCATAAGCATTAAAAACATACTAAAAAGACCCTTACTAGCTCCTTTTATATCTGCTTTACTTAATGATATATGAGAAGATATACATATTGCTAATAATATAAAAATCATAAATTCTACACTCTTAAAATTATCTAATGTAAATATTAGCTTTGTTAATTCTTTAAATGATAATATCACATTAACTAAGTTAACCTGATTAATATTATTAAGTATAGTTGACATAAAACCATTATATCCACTTGGTATTATAAAATACATTAGAATACCAATAGAAATAGTTCCCCCTAAAATAGGAGCTATCCCTATAAAAAAGTTTCCTATTTGTTGATATAGACTCTTAGAATTATATCTGTGTTTTACATATCCTAATGTATTATCTTCACTATTAGGTTGAAAAAGCTTTATTTCTGTTATCTCATGCCTAAAAATAATAGCTACTATTGCATGGCTTAACTCATGTATAGGAACACCTATAAACCCTGTTATATAAATAGATTTTCTTCCAAAAGCTTTATAAAAATTTTTAATAGACCTCTCTCTAAAAAATCCTAATATAAATCCAACTACAACAATAGCTCCTACTAGGCATACAATTTCAAATATAGTTATAATTAATAATTCTTTTAAAAACTCCATGTATTAATTCCTCTCTATATTTACTAATTTAATAAAATCAATATTTTAAGAATACCATGTTTTAATCCTGCTTTTCTCTCATTTTAAAGTATACTTTTTCAATAAAGTTTAATTTAAATTATTAATTAGATTAATATACCAAAAAACTATTATTTCACATTTGGAAAAATAAATTTTATAGAAAAACCTTTATTTATTATTGAATCAATTTCTATATCTATTTTCATTAAGTCACAATATTTCTTAACTAAATATAATCCTATCCCTGTTGATTTCTTTATATTATCATAATTCCCTGTAAATCCTTTATCAAAAATAAATGGTATATCTTGTTTTTCTACACCAAGTCCATTATCTTTAATTTCAAGATAGATTCTCTCATCTTCTTTATATATTCCTGATTTTATCCAAATATATTTATCTTTATCTTTTGAATATTTTAAAGCATTTTCTATAACTTGAGATAAAATAAACTTCATAGTTTTTTCATCTGTAACTACATTTTTGTTATAAACTTCTACCTCTAAGCTTACATTGTTTTCTTTAATTAAGCTATTTAAATCTATTATTACATCTATTGTAATTTCATTAATATCAACTTTTTTAAGTTTAAAATTTATATGTGAAGATTGAAGTCTTGCATAATATAAAATCAAGTCCAAATCAATACTAATTCTATGAATAACATGATTAAACCTTTTATATACTAAAGGGGACATTTCATCTTTCCTATTTTCAAGTAATAGAGTTCCTAGATGAAGCGGGGTTTTTATTTCATGAATCCAACCTTCTATTAAATCCTCATGTTCTAAATACTTTTCTTCATTTTCCTTAATTTCTTTTTCTAAACTTCTTAATTTATCACCAATATTTTTTATTGAATCTATATAATTTTCATTAAAGATATTCAAAAGTTTTGCTTCATTCTCTTCATTAGGTTCATTTAAAAATCTTTCGAAATAAATTTCCTGATTGCTTATTTTATTTCCTTCAAAAAACAGACCAACTAAGATAATTATTAAGGTAAAAAGAACCATTAATCCAACTAAAACTTTAAAATTATTTGGAGACACTAACCACATCATAAATATAAAAAATAAATTAGTTAAGATAAGAAGAAAAATCCATATTCCTGATTCTATAAAACTACTTTTAATTTTACTCCTCATCTATAACCTCCAATTTATATCCAATCCCTCTAATTGTTGTAATAACATTATCTAAATTAATTTTTGATAAACTTTTTCTAAGTCTTGTCATGTTAACCTGAAGAATATTTTCATCAACAAAATCTTTTGTTCCCCAAAGTTCAATAAATAAATCTTCCTTTTTAACTATTTTGGGATAATTAATCATAAGATTACGAAGTATCTTTCCTTCATTTTCTGGAAGTATAACAGAATTTTCTAATACTTTACTTGGTAGATTTTTTCATCTAAAATCAAATTCCCAACAGAAATATTATTTATAATTTTTTCGTACATCTTAATTATTTTATCTGCTCTTGCAATTATTCTATCTGGATGACAAGGCTTGGTTAAATAATCATCTGCACCTAAATCTAATGCATGTAACTCATCTTTCATTTGATTTCTAGATGTAAGTATAAGAACTGGAAAGGATGTTCTTTGCTTCAATGATTTACATATTTCAAACCCAGACATTCCTGGCAAATTCAAATCTAAAACTATTAAATCTGGATTAGATTTTTTTATATCCTCTAAAGTATTATTAAAATTTGTTATGCTTTCTACTACATATCCTCTCTTTTCAAAAATACTTTCAAGCTCTTCTCTAATATATAAATCATCTTCTATTATTAACACCTTTTCCAAAATACTCAGCCCCTATCAAAAACATTTAATGAATTTATTTCTTTATAACTTGTTCTATCAATTATTTTTATATAAATAAGTTCTACAATAACTAACATAATAATTATAACAGAAGCTATTGGTCCAATATATACTAAAAGCTTTTTACTTTCCTCATTTAAAAAACTATTAAACATTGCCCATATTCCAAATATTGAACTTATTAAAGAAGCTCCTATAACTAATCCAAAAAATATTCTTACTTGAGATTTTGCAGACTTAAATACCTCTGATTTTTCTGCTCCTAGCTTAAGTAAGATTTCGTATCTTTCTTTTGTAGAGCTAAGCTGTATTAAAAACTTAATACCAATCATTGTATTTCCTATTATTAAGAATATAATTCCTAAATATAAAGTTAAATAACTACCTGTTACAATATAAAACAGATTTCTTCCCATACCTTGTAGATAGCTCTCATATTGTAATCCACTTTCAGATAAAATTTCATTAACTTCACTTATAGCTTGCATTAATCCTTTCTCTTCAACCAAATTATTATTTATATTTAAATTCCAAATTGGATAGTCTGTATTTCCTATAAGATTCTTATATAAATCATCCGAAACAATAAGAGCATTTGAAAGAGTTATTGCTCTATCAGCTACAATGTTATCTATATAATACTCCTTAGCTAAATCATATTTTTCTCCTTGAATTATAATATATGGATTTTCTTTTAAAACTTCATTTATAAAATCTTCTGAGTAAAATCCTGAATTAGAATAAAAGGCAACTTCATTATTTTCTAAAATAAGATTTTCTTTTCCTGATGCTTCTCTCATTTTATTAAAAGATTCTAAAGAAATTATATACGGATAATTATCAGTTGTTAAATACTGCAATATTATCTTCTTACTCTTTGATTCAGGCATTTTTTCTATTTTCTGTCTAAAGCCTTCCCAAGAGAACTCTAATACTTCATTATCCCCTGAATTAAGTGATGCTCTCATACTATCTAAATAGACAGGATAATAATTTTCTACATAAGAATTTAAATCTAAGGTATTTATAGTTTCCTTAATTTCCTCTTCAGAAGCTGTTATTGAGAAATCTACTGTTCTATTAGTATTATCTTGATTTGATATAGCTACAGAAGCGCCAAAAGCAATACATATCATTGATAATAAAACTAATAAAGAAGAAAAGGCTAAAGTATTTGATTCAAAAAATATATTTTCTTGAATTTGTCTCATTGTAAATGTAAATAAACCACTAGATTTCTCTGACTTTTTATTTAACGTATTTCCAATTAAAGCACTAATTCCTTTAAAGAACATAAAAGTGCCAGTAATTCCTGTAACTAAAACTATAATAGCAACAACTAAATTTAAAGATTTCAAAAGTAAAATAGCAACTAGGTAGGCTATTATTAGTAAAATGACTCCTATAATTAAATAAATCCATCTAGATTTTTCAGAAGAAATAACTTGCTTTTTGGAGCTATCTTTCTTTATTAAATCAAGAGGTTCCTTCTTACTTATAGAAATACTTAATAAAATCATAGCTATAATTTGTACCAACAAAAATCCTATAACAGTTCCTATTATGCCTGTATATGAAAATTTGAATTGATGTCCTATAATTCCTATTCCAATTATCTTTATAGTAGCTAAACTTATTAATTCCGTTAAAAACAAAGCTATTGGTATTCCTATTAAAAGAGAAATTAAACTATTGTATATTGTTTCTCCCATAAGTAATCCAAAGATTTTTCCTCTTCTCATACCTAACATCTGATACATTCCAAATTCTTTTTTTCTTCTTTCTAAATGATATCTACTAGAAAAATATATTAAGAAAAATAGGAAAAATAAAGATAATACATATACAAGCTTAATTAAAATCATTAGCTTTTGAATTGCATCACTTTCCATAGTTCTTAAAAAACTAATTACATCTTGATCTTCTAAAGAAAGTAAAACATAAAAAGATACTATAGCTACAATTAAAGAACCAAAGTAAAGTCCATTTTCTTTTCTACTCTTTTTTGCATTTTTGAAAATATGCTTAAAGAACATTTGCACTTCCTCCTCCTAATTGAGCCATTACCATTAAGATTCTTTCATAGAAATCACTTTGACTCTCTTTTTCCTTGTTTCTTCTAAGTTCATGAAAAATAACTCCATCTTGTATAAATAAAATTCTTGAGCAAAAACTTGCTGCATTAACATCATGAGTAACCATTAAAATAGTTGATTCATTTTCTTTATTTATAATCTCAAGCTTACTCATTAAAGACTTAGCATTTTTTGAATCCAAAGCTCCTGTTGGTTCATCTGCTAATACAATTTCTGGATTTGTAATTAAAGCTCTAGCAGCGGCAACCCTTTGCTTTTGCCCTCCTGACATTTCATTTGGATACTTATTTAAAATAGATTCGATATCTAATTGTTTAACTATTTTAAGCAACTTTTCCTTAGCTACTTCATAACTAATATTGTGAATAGACAAAGGCAAAATAATATTCTCTTTAGCCGTTAAATTATCTAGCAACTCAAAATCCTGAAATAAATAACCAATTTTATTCCCTCTAAAATCGGCTAATTTCCTTCCCTTAAAAGTACAAATATCTTCACCATTTAATAAAACCTTACCAGATGTAGGCCTAAGCATAGTTGAAATACAATTAAGTAATGTTGTTTTACCTGATCCACTAGCCCCCATTATTCCTAAAAACTCACCTGGTAGAACATCAAAAGTAATTCCTCTTAAAGCTTCAGTCTTACTTTCATTACTTCCGTACACCTTCTTAATATTTTCAACTTTTAATAATTTATCATTAATATTCATTTATTCTCCTCCTGCTCTTTATATATCTAATTCTAATAAAGAGTAGTGTAAATTAAAACTTACACTTTGTGTAAGGTTCCACTTTATCTATAGTACATTATTCTTTTAAAAGTATCTTTATTATAAATACGTTCAGACCTAGTTCCACTTTATCTATAGTACATTATTGATTAACTTATATTTTGTGTAGAACATTCTTAAAATAAAAACTCACTATAATTAAATCTTTAACCCTTATTATTTATTACCATAAGACTGATCTATTAATATTATTATACAATATTATTTTTACCAAAATATACTTTAATTGTAAAATAGATAACTTAATATCAGCTTTTTTAATTTATATTTAATTCTTATTGCCTAAGAGTATAACTTTTATATCATACCTTCTATATTAGGATTTATCTTATTTTTTCTTATATTACACCCCAAAATAGAAAGCCTAGATATTCTAAAATTAATTAAAATACCTAGGCTCATGACTAATAAAAACTGCACACTCATTCACCAATCGTGAGAGTGTGCAGCCTTATATTATACTTATTATTAAACTTCTTTAGATAACTTTTCTAAATCAGCAATTATAACATTTACTAAATCTAACTTTCCTTTAGCATAGTCCTTTTCATTAAGCCAATCTAATCCAAGTTCTAAAGCCTTTTTAGTTTCTTTATATTCTTCTAATAATTTTTTAATTGTTTCTTCTCTCATTTATATCTCTCCTCATATAATTACTCAATTGTAACTAATTTTCCAAGGTTATTTTTATTAAATTAAGAAAGCTTGTCCCAATGTAAAACTACTCAACTGTAACTGATTTTGCAAGGTTACGTGGCTTATCTACATCGCACCCCTTTTGTTTTGCCATATAATAAGATATTAATTGTAGTGGAACTACTGATAATACTGGTGTTAGTAGTGAATTAGTTCTTGGAATATAAATCACATCATCACATACTTCCTTAGCATCTTTGTCCCCTTCATTTGCTATTGCTAAAACCCTTGCTCCCCTAGTAACTACTTCTCTAATATTACTTATCATCTTATCTTTTAATTTATCTTCAGTTAGTAATGCAATTACAGGTGTTCCCTTTTCTATTAATGCAATTGGACCATGTTTAAGTTCTCCTCCTGCATAAGCTTCTGAATGAATATATGATATTTCCTTAAGCTTTAATGAACCTTCTAATGCAACTGCATAATCTAATCCTCTTCCTAAGAAGAATAAATCTTTATCCATATAGTTTTTTGAAGCATATTTTTGAAGTTCATCTTTTTTATCTAATATCTCTTTCACCTTATCAGATAATATTAATAATTCTTCTTTAAGTTCTTCTGATAATTCCTTATTTAACGTTCCTTTAAGTTCTCCAAAATATATTCCTAGAATATACATTGCTATAAGTTGAGTTTCATATGCCTTAGTAGATGCAACTGCAATTTCTGGGCCTGCCCAAGTATAAAGAACATGATGTGCTTCTCTTGAAACTGAACTTCCTACAACATTAGTTATAGCAATAACCTTAGCTCCCGTTTTCTTTGCATCTCTTAATACTGCTAATGTGTCTGCTGTTTCCCCTGATTGACTTACTACTATTAGTAATGACTTTTCTGTTATTAATGGATCTCTATATCTAAACTCTGAAGCTATATCTACTTCAACTGGTATTTTAGCTAACTTTTCTATAATTGTCTTTCCTACTAATCCAGCATGATAGGCTGTCCCACAAGCTACTATAAATACTCTATCGAAGTTTTCTAATTCTTCTTTTGTAAGATTAATATCATCTAATTGAACTTTTGTATCCTTTAAAACTCTAGATGTTAAAGTATCTTTTATAGCTTTTGGCTGCTCATGTATTTCTTTTAACATAAAGTCCTCATATCCGCCTTTTTCAGCTGCATCGACATCCCAAGTTACATGATAAATTTCTTTATCTATTTTTTCTCCATCTTCAGTTTTTATTTCTACGCCGTCCTTTGTTAAAATTACAAATTCTTTATCTTCTAATAAATAAACTTCTCTAGTATGATTTAAAACTGCTGGAATATCTGAAGCTATAAAATATTCACCTTCTCCTACTCCAACTATTAATGGACTATCTTTTCTAACTGCAACTATCTTATCAGGCTCTTCTTTACAAATAACACCAATTGCATAGCTTCCTTCCATCTTTGAAGTTGCCTTAGTTACAGCCTCAAATAAATCACCTTTGTAATAGTAATCTACTAAGTTAGGAATTACTTCAGTATCTGTATCTGAGCAAAATGTATATCCCTTAGTCTTTAACCATTCTTTAAGCTTTATATAATTTTCTATTATACCATTGTGAACAACACTTATTGTTACATCTCCATTACTATGAGGATGTGAATTAATATCTGATGGTTCTCCATGAGTTGCCCATCTAGTATGACCAATTCCTATATGTCCCTTCAATGGATTTTCATTTAAATTTTCTTCTAGGTTTTTAAGTCTTCCTTTATATTTCTTTACTTTTATTTCTCCATCTTCTAATATTGCAACTCCTGCTGAATCATATCCTCTATACTCTAACTTAGATAATCCTTCAACTAATATAGGAGATGCTTCTTTTCTTCCTACGAATCCAACTATTCCACACATTATATTTTTCTTCCTTCCATTGTCTATTATTTTTCATTCTAAATTAAGGTCCTATTACAACAGCTCAAAATTAAAAATGTAGAATGTAAACTATGCTTATTAATATAATGCCAATAAACATATTAGTTTTAGAAACTCTTTAAAGAGTTCCTTCGTTAATTTTACATTTTTAATTATTCATTTTTCATTCTGTAATAGTACCTTGAAGGTTTTAACACCAAGCTAATATTGTCCTATAAGTCACCTTATAGATTTGTTAGCCGTTAACGGTAGTGTGTAATACCGTGGGGCACCCGCCGAAGTATCGATAACTCCCCAACCTCGTCAACTTAAGTGAGACTCCAAATCTTTGATTTGGCTAGTCGAACTTACTCAGCTGTGCTGAGTTTCCTCTCCGATTTCAAATCTTTGATTTGCTAATCTAACTTACTCAGCCTTGCTGAGTTTCCTCTCTGACTCCAAATTTTATATTTGGTCAGTCGAACTTGCTCAGCCATTCTAAATTCCTATATAGATTCAAATTTTATATTTAAATAGACGAACTTAATTAAATTGAAATTTGAATTATCATCGGTTTTCCTTCTCATTTCATTTTAATTTTTATACTCTACATAACTTCAACTTAATAAAACAAGCTTTATAGTTTCAGTTAAGTTCGCCTATATAAACCATAATTTATAGCCTAAAAGAAACTCCTAATCAATTCAATCATAGATTTGAATCTTAAAAGGAAACTCGACTCGCGTTCGCTCGCTGAGTAAGTTCCACCAACCAAATCGTAGATTTGGGATTTTAAAGGAAACTCGACTCGTGTCCACTCACTGAGTAAGTTCGCCGTACTAAATCAAAGATTTAGAGGCTCACTTAAGTTCTGGCGCTTTATTTTTTGCCCATCCTCCTTTTCTTATTTATCATTTAATTTGTAGTACAGTTTATGCAACTAAAATTAAAATCTACACTAATTTTAGCACACTTTTTCTTAAATTCAACCATTTATAGTTAAATTTAATTATTTTTCACTATTTTAATGAAATAAACTTATATTACTCCTTTTTTCTCTTGTTTACTCTTATTAACAACTATACATGTAGATGTCTAGACATATATCCAATAGATATTAATAATATATAATTCATAATTATAAAAAGAACTCAGCATAAGCTGAGTTTTCATTATTAACATCAATATGATAACTATAGGATTTATCTTCCTATAGTTGCTTTCATTTAATTAGCCTTAATCTCTTTGCTAAATCCATTTATTAGATTTAATTTTTCTTCTCTTGATAACTGCTTTATAGCATACTCCCTTTTCATTGCTTCTTTCTTATCTTGAAATTCTTCAAAATATACTATTTCTACCGGAAGCCTAGGCTTAGTATATTTTGCTCCTTTTCCACTATTATGAGCCTTAAGCCTTTTTTCTAAAGAGGTTGTCCATCCTGTATATAAAGTATTATCTGAGCATTTCAATATATAAACATAATTCATTTTATCACCTAGTTTAATTTTTCTTATAATCTAATAATTAAATTATAACTTAAAAATAGGTTATCTTAAACACTAATACTTAAGATAACCTATCTTTTGCCTATTTCTTAAAAGACTCTTCTATTTTATTTTTCATTTCTTCAACTTTATCTTTAGCTATCTCTGTATTCTCTCTAATAGATCTATCATATTCGTTGAATAAATTTCTCATATACTCCATTGTACTTGCCAAAGAAGCATCTTCTATTGTATTTCCCATACTATTCATCTTATTTTCAAATTCTGTCCTATATGTTTCCCATTCTGCAGGATCTATTTTATCCACACCATTTTCTACTTTACTTCTAAAATCTGTGTATAAATCTTCTGCATCTTTTCTAGCTTTTTCAATATCTGTACCTACTACTGTTCCAGGAGTATTGGAATTACTTGTACCAGGATTAGTACCATCTGTCATTCCTGTACCATCATTATTAGCTGGTGGAGTCTCTGTATTAGTTTTTCCACAAGCTGCTAGTCCTAAGCTGCAAGTTATTAACATTCCTATTAATAATTTTTTCATTTTAGCTCCTCCTTTCTTCTACATAATTATCTTCTCTCTTATTTCAGAAATTATGTAGTGGAGAAATATCATATAAAATGAAAAAAACTCTAAAAAGAGTTTTTTAGTCTTTACATTCAGTAACTTAAAACAAGTACCTACTTATTTATTCATTATTAATTGCATTATCACTCCGCCTAATATAGTTAATGCATAAACTAAATTAGTAATAACGCAGTTCTTTACAGCTAGTATAAATGTGTCTTTCTTAGTTTGAATCTTGTTAAACTTATCTATATTTCCTTGAACAAACTTTAAAATTAGCAATGTAACTAAAGAAATAATAGGTAAAGATTTAGTAATTACACCTATTACTATTGAAATAAATCCAATATAGTAAAGCCACTTAAATAGCTTTAGGGCATTTTCTTTTCCAATATATATTGGAAGTGTATATCTCTTATTTTCTATATCTTCATCTATGTCACATATATTATTTGCAAGCATTATATTTGATATTCCCATTATTGGAGATAAGCTTATTAAGAATATATTTACTAACTCTATAATATTAAAGTTTATATTTATGTTGCTTAAGTCATTAAAACTTATATTTAATATTCCAGCATCAAATACGTGAATATAAATAGTTAAGAATGTTATTATAAAGCCCATAGCTAGTCCTGAGAATACTTCACCAAAAGGTGTTCTTGAAATTGGGATAGGTCCAAAAGAATATGTAATTCCTATAACAAATGATATAGCTCCAATTAATAAAACTATTATATTTGTATTTTTAACTAATAATAGACCTAAAGCTGCTGCAATAATTAGCATAGTAAAAATAGTTACTCTAACTACCTTTGGATTTAAATTATGGCTTACTATTGCATTATGAGTTTCATATCCATAGCCTTCTTTTTTTATGGCTTTAGCATAATCCATATAGTTATTTATTGCTGTAGTAGTCATGTCAAATATTATCATTGAGGAAAACATTATAATTGCATTCTTCATATTAAAAGTATCAAATCTATATAATGCATAAAATGTTCCTAATAAGAAAGGAATCACGCTTGCTACCTTTGTTTGAATTTCTACTAATTTTAAAAAGCTTTTAATATTCATCTAATTTCCTCCTTATTTATTACTTTAATATTTTAACATAAATAAAAAGAAAACATAATGTATTTTTAACTTTCCATTCATTGTTATGTTACTTATATTTTAAGTAAAGGCTCTGTTAGATTAAATTATTGATTTACTACATTAAATTAGGTTGTCTTAACAACAAAGACAACCTAATTTAAATAATTATTTATAATATGCGATAAAATTAAAAACTATTTATTAATTTATTCAAAATTAATATCTTTATCAAGTACATAGGCTTTTTTCTCACTATTTTCAATAGAATATTTCATATGACCATTATCATACCCTACTTCTTTTAAAACTAAAACCTTATATTCTCCAACTTTTTTTATTTCATATTTTAATATTGCATCACCAATGTATATTTTATTTCCTATTAAACTGAAATCACTAACGCTATCTTTACCATCACTTCTAAATTCTTTTATAGTTACGCCTGATATTTCTATATAATCCTTTTTATTGACTTGTTTGGATATATCAGACTCATATCTTATATCACTTCCCTTATATAAATACCATTTTCCATATAATTTTGTAGGTGAAATAAAACTTAAGATAACAAATAATAAGCAGCAAACTAAGGCAATAACACTAATTTTTTTAATCTTATTCATATAATTCTCCCCTTATACCCTATATATGCAAATTATACCATATAAGTGTTCAGGCAAGTATTTATACTTAGATACCGTTATTTCTATAATAAAACAGCAAAATACAATTCCAATCTATTTTCATACTATTAAAGCCTTCTGAAACATAGCTTTCACTATATATAAGCAAACTTATTTTCAGTAATTCCATAGGAATTACCTCCTTAATTGTTAACCGTTAATTATTAATTGCTAATTGTTAATTGAAAAAAGCTGCCTTTCGGCAGCCCTTATATTAATCTAATTTCTTACTATCAATCCAACTCATCATTTCTCTTAATTCTTTACCAACTTTTTCGATTGGATGTTCTGCTTCCATTTTTCTTCTAGCATTGAACATTGGTCTTCCAACTTGGTTTTCTAATAACCAATTCTTAGCGAATGTACCATCTTGTATTTCTTTAAGAACTTTCTTCATTTCCTTCTTAGTTTCGTCAGTTACTATTCTATCTCCAACTGCGTAGTCACCATATTCAGCTGTATCAGAGATTGAGTATCTCATCATGCTCATTCCACCTTGATATAGTAAGTCTACGATTAATTTCATTTCGTGTAAACATTCAAAGTAAGCATTTTCTGGAGCATATCCTGCTTCTACTAAAGTTTCAAAACCAGCTTTGATAAGTGCTGTACATCCTCCACAAAGAACTGCTTGTTCTCCAAATAAATCTGTTTCAGTTTCATCTTTAAATGTAGTTTCTAGAACTCCAGCTCTAGCTCCACCTACTCCATTTGAATATGCTAAAGCTAAATCACGAGCATTTCCAGTAGCATCTTGATATACTGCTATTAAACATGGTACTCCTGATCCTTCAGTGTAAGTTCTTCTTACCATATGTCCAGGTCCCTTAGGAGCGCACATAAATACATCTACATCTGCTGGAGGAACTATTTGTCCATAATGAATATTAAATCCATGAGCAAATACTAAAGCATTTCCTTCTTCTAAGTTCGGAGCAATTTCATTTTTATATATTTGAGCTTGCTTTTCATCTGGTAATAGAATCATTATAATATCAGAAGCTTTAGCTGCTTCTGCAACTGTTGCTACCTTAAGTCCTGCTGCTTCAGCTCTTGGCCAAGATTTACTTCCTTCATATAATCCAACCACAACATCTACTCCACTTTCATGTAAGTTTAATGCATGAGCATGTCCTTGGCTACCATATCCTACTATAGCAACTTTCTTTCCATTTAATAATTCTAAATTTGTGTCCTTTTCATAATACATTTTTGCCATTTGTCTACTAACCCCCTATTATTTTAAACATCTTCTTCGCTTATTATTTCATCAATAGCTGCACCTGGTGCAACCATAGGAAATACTTTTTTATCATTGTGTATCACATAATCTATTACTACTGGTCCTTCTTTATAAGATAAGGCTTCCTTTAGTACAGGAACTAGTTCTTGTTTTTCATGAACTCTAAATCCCTTACCTCCAAAAGCTTCAGCTACCTTTACAAAGTCAGTAGTTCCATTTAAATCAGTTGACGAATATCTTCCTTCATAGAAGAAGTTTTGCCATTGCCTAACCATTCCTAATGAATTGTTATTTACTATTATTACTTTTACAGGCAATTTATTTTTAGCTGCTGTTGCTAATTCATTGCAGTTCATTCCAAAACTTCCATCACCAGCTATATTAAATACTGTTTTATTCTTATTGGCCATTTGTACACCTATTGATGCTCCAAGACCAAAGCCCATAGTTCCAAGTCCACCAGAGGATATAAAGCTTCTAGGTGTCTTAAACTCAAAATGTTGAGCAGCCCACATTTGATGCTGTCCAACTTCAGTTGCAAGTACGAAACTACCATCATCTAATTCACTTAGCTTTCTAAATAGGAATTCTGGTGTTAATTCTCCTGTTTCTGAAGTATCCTTAACCTTTAGAGCTTTAAGCTCATTCATCTTAGCTAACCACTCATCATTTTTCTTTTCTTTAAGGAGTGGTATTAATCTTTGAAGAACTATCTTTAAGTCCCCAACTACAAAGGCATCTACCTTGACATTTTTATTGATTTCTGCTGGATCTACGTCTATATGAACTACCTTTGCATGCTTTATTTGATTTTGAGTATTTATAACTCTATCACTAAATCTAGCTCCTAAATTAATTAATAAATCGCATTTGCTTGTTAATATATTTGAAGCTTTACTTCCATGCATTCCTATCATTCCAGTATATAATGGATGATCATATGGGAATGATGATATTGCCATAAGAGAAGTTGCTATTGGTGAATTTATCTTCTCAGCAATTTCCTTAAGCTCTTCATAAGCTGCTGAAGCTACAATACCTCCCCCTGCATATATAAATGGATTTTCAGCTTCATTTATTAATTTAGCTACATCTTGTAGTGCTTCATCAGTTATATGCTTAGTTTTTCTTTCTACTTCTTTAGGCATCATAGGTTCGTATATAGCTTTAGCTGCTGTTATATCTTTTGGAATATCTATTAATACTGGACCTGGTCTTCCTTCTTTAGCAATATAAAAGGCTTCTTTAACTACTTTTTGTAAATCATTAATATCTTTAACTATATAATTATGCTTAGTTATTGGCATTGTAATTCCAGCTATATCGACTTCTTGGAAACTATCCTTACCTAATAATGGTCTAGTTACATTACCTGTAATAGCTACTATTGGAATAGAATCCATATAAGCCGTTGCAATCCCAGTAACTAAGTTTGTAGCTCCTGGTCCTGATGTTGCTAAGCATACACCTATTTTCCCAGTAGATCTTGCATATCCATCTGCTGCATGGGATGCCCCCTGCTCATGAGCTGTTAGTATATGATTTATCTGCTCTCTATAGTTATATAGCTGATCATATATATTTAAAACAGCTCCACCAGGATACCCAAATATAGTATCAACACCCTCATCGATTAGAGACTTTATTAATATCTCAGCTCCTGTTAGAAACATAAATACCCCCCTTTTTTCAATGAAGAATTAAAAATGAAAAGTAAAAAATCATTGAAGTAATTCAGCATGTGGCTGAATTACTTTATTTTATAACTAAGCTTTGCTTAGTTAGTTTCTTAATCCTTTCATTATTTTCATTTTTTCATTACTTCATTTCATATTTTCATTTCTTAATTTTTTAATTCTCTCTTAACTAAGCTCAGCTTAGTTATCACCCTAATTCTTCATTCTTAATTTTTTACTTTTCAAATTCATAATTTGCAATTAACAATTGATGATTAAGAAGTTAATTAAGCTAAAATTTAATTACCCTATTTATTACTCTAAATAACTAAGCTAACTTAGCCATAGCCTCAAAATTTTCATTCTTTAATTTTTTCATTCCTTAATTCCCTCATAACTAAGCTTAGCTTAGCTATTCCCTCAATTAATCATTGCTAATTGCTAATTGTTAATTACTTCAGTATTGCTCCTGTGCTTGCTGAACTTACAAGCTTCGCATATCTAGCTAAATATCCTTCAGTTACTTTTGGTGGTAGTGGTTTAAAGTTCTTTCTTCTTTCTTCTAGAACTTCATCATCTACTAATAATTCTAGTTTTCCATTTGGAATATCAATTGATATGATATCTCCTTCTTCTACTAGTCCTATTACTCCACCTTCAGCTGCTTCTGGAGAAATGTGTCCTATAGCTGCCCCTTTTGTAGCTCCACTGAATCTTCCATCAGTTATTAATGCTACATATTTATCTAAGCCCATTCCTGCTATTGCTGATGTTGGTGATAACATTTCTCTCATACCAGGGCCACCCTTTGGTCCTTCATATCTTATTACTACAACATCACCTTTTACTATTTTCTTAGAAAGAATTGCTGCAATAGCATCCTCTTCTAAGTCAAATACTCTTGCTGGTCCTGTGTGGACTAACATTTCTTTTAGAACTGCTGACTTCTTAACTACAGCTCCATCTACCGCTAAGTTACCCTTTAATACTCTGATGCCACCTGTTATACTAAATGGTTCATCTATACTCTTGATAATATTGTAATCAAGCACTTCAACGCCTTCTAAGTTTTCCTCATGAGTCTTAGATGTTGCTGTTATACAATCTAAATCTAAAAGATCTTTCTTTGAAAGTTCCTTCATAACTGCTTGGATTCCGCCAGCCCAATATAGTTCTTCAATATGAGTATCTGAAGCTGGTGCTAACCTACAAAGGTTAGGTGTTACTTCTGATACTTCATTAATCATATCTAGGTTTAAATCAACCTTTGCTTCATTGGCAATTGCTGTTAAATGAAGAACGCTATTAGTTGAACATCCAAGTGCCATATCTACTGTCAATGCATTTCTTATAGATCTTTCATTAACTATATCCCTTGGCTTAATATCTTTTTCTAATAAATCCATTACTCTCATACCTGCATATTTAGCAAGTCTCATTCTTTCTGAATAAACTGCTGGTATAGTACCATTTCCAGGCAACCCTAAACCTAAAACTTCTGCTAAACAGTTCATTGAGTTTGCAGTAAACATTCCTGAACATGATCCACATGTAGGACAAGCTTTGTTTTCCATATCACATAAATCACCTTCTAGCATAGTTCCATTTTCAAAGGCTCCAACGGCTTCAAACATTGTTGAAAGTGATACATCTTTCCCCTTGAACTTACCTGCAAGCATTGGTCCACCACTTACAACTACTGCTGGTATATTAAGTCTTAATGCAGCCATCATCATACCTGGAACAATCTTGTCACAGTTTGGTATTAAAACTAATGCATCAAAAGCATGAGCCTTAACCATACATTCAATAGTATCTGCAATAAGTTCCCTTGTTGCTAAGGAATATCTCATTCCTTCATGTCCCATTGCTATACCATCACAAACTCCTATTGTTGGGAATACTATTGGAGTTCCTCCAGACATTAATACTCCCTTTTTAACTGATTCTACTATTTTATCTAAATTAATATGACCTGCTATTATATCATTCTGTGAAGTTACAACTCCTATTAAAGGTTTGTTTATTTCTTCATCAGTAAGTCCTGTTGCCTTTAGTAATGATCTATGTGGGGCTTTTTGTGGCCCTTTCTTTATAACGTCACTCCTCATTTATATTCCACCTCTTATTCTAAATCTTTTCTAAAACCAGCCTTCCTATCTCATTAGTTCCAACTAGTCTCATTCCTTCACTCATTATGTCCCCTGTTCTATACCCCTCTTCTAGAACCTTAAGGACAGCCCCCTCGATTACCTTAGCTTCAGTTTCTAAATTGAAACTGTATCTTAACATCATTGCTGCTGAAAGAATTGTTGCTAGTGGATTTGCAATTCCCTTCCCTGCTATATCTGGTGCACTTCCATGTATAGGTTCATACATTCCAAGCTTTCCTTCTCCTAATGATGCTGATGGCAACATACCAATTGATCCTGTTATCATACTTGCTTCGTCTGATAATATATCCCCAAACATATTTGAAGTAACTATTACATCAAATTGTTTTGGATCTCTAACTAATTGCATTGAAGCATTATCTACATACATGTGATTAACCACAACTTCTGGATAATCCTTGGCAACTTCTTCAATAACACCTCTCCAAAGCCTTGATGTTTCTAATATATTAGCCTTATCTACACTAGTTAACTTTTTATCTCTCTTCATTGCTGTTTCAAAAGCAATCTTAGCTATTCTTCTTACTTCATTGACATTATATCTTTCAGTATCATAAGCACCTGGCACTCCGTCTATTTCTTCTCTACCTCTTTCACCAAAATAGATACCACCAGTTAATTCTCTAACTACACATATATCTATTCCATCTCCGATAATACTATCTTTAAGTGGAGAAGCCTCCTTTAATGGTGCATATAATAAAGCTGGTCTTAGATTGCAATATAAGTTCATTCCACCTCTTAGTCCAAGTAACGCTTGTTCAGGTCTTACCTTTGCATTAGGATTATCCCACTTAGGGCCTCCAACAGCTCCAAGTAAAACTGCATCTGCTTTCTTGCAAGCTTCTAATGTTTCTTCTGGAAGTGGTACTCCTTTTTCATCTATAGCACAACCTCCAGCTATTAAATATTCATATTCAAAAGTATGGTTAAACTTATCCCCAACACAATTTAAAACTTCAACAGTTTTTTCCACAACCTCTGGACCTATTCCATCCCCAGGTATTACAGCTACTTTAAAATTCATCTTTACTCCCCCGCTTTTTCAATTAACAGTTAACAATTAACAATTTTAGTTGAAATTCAGCCTAATCTGAATTTCTTTAATTTTTATAAATAAGCTTCGCTTATTTATTTCCTCAATTCTTCAACTTTTTCATTTTTTCATTCTTTCATTATTTCGCTTGTTGAGTTTTAATGTAATTAACTAATCCGCCACAGTTAATTATATTTTGCATAAACTCTGGGAATGGTTCCCCTTGATATTCTTGATTCTTTGTATTGTTTTTTATAATACCGCTGTCAAAGTCTATTTCTAATTCGTCTCCAGCTTCTATTGACTTAACTGCTTCATCACATTCTAATATTGGTAGTCCTATATTAATTGCATTTCTATAAAATATTCTTGCAAAGGTTGATGCTATTACACAGCTTACTCCACTTTCTCTAATCGCTATTGGTGCATGTTCTCTTGAAGAACCACATCCAAAGTTTTTATTTGCAACGATTATATCACCTTGCTTTACATTCTTTGCAAATTCCTTATCTATATCCTCCATACAATGTGTTGCTAATTCCTTAGGATCTGATGTATTTAAGTATCTTGCAGGAATTATTACATCTGTATCTACATTGTCACCATATTTAAAAACTCTACCTTTTGCTTCCATTTCCTTAAAAACCCCCTTTTTATAGTTAACAATTATTAATTATCAATTAACAATTGTGGATATAATTCAGCCTCGCTGAATTATTAAAATTTATATATTTTCTATAACTCCGCTCGCCTGAGTTATCCCTAATTTTTCATTTTAATTTTTTCATTCTTTAATTTCTTCATTTTTTTCATTTTTTAATTACGCATTCTGCATTAATGCTTCTACAGTTTCCGGATTAGTAATCTTTCCTGTTAATGCTGATGCAGCAGCTACTGCTGGACTTGCTAAGTAAACTTCTGATTCAACGTGCCCCATTCTACCTACGAAGTTTCTATTTGTAGTTGAAACTGCTCTTTCACCTTTCGCAAGGATTCCCATATGTCCACCTAAACATGGTCCACAAGTTGATGTTGAGAATACTGCTCCCGCTTCTACTAAATCCTTTATAATTCCTTCTTCTAAAGCTTGAAGATATATTTTTTGAGTTCCTGGGAATACGATACATCTTATACCCTTTTTGATTTTCTTTCCTTTTATGATATCTCTAGCAATTCTTAAATCTGAAATTCTACCATTTGTACAAGAACCTATAACTACTTGATCTACTTCTATATCCCCAACTTCATCAATAGTTCTTGTATTATCTGGTAAGTGTGGGAATGCTACTGTAGGTCTTAAAGTACTTAAGTCTATTTCATAAACTTCATCATACTCAGCATCTTCATCTGCCTCATAAGCTTTCCATTCCCTATTTGAGTGTTCCTTTAAATATTCAACTGTTACGTCGTCTACTGGGAATATCCCGTTCTTACCACCAGCTTCAATAGCCATATTAGCCATTGTAAATCTATCATCAATTGAAAGATATTTAATTCCATCTCCAACGAATTCCATTGATCTATATAATGCACCATCAACACCTATCATTCCGATAATATGAAGGATTATATCTTTACCACTTATCCAAGGAGCTGGTTTATTCTTTAAAACAAATTTCAATGCTGAAGGAACCTTGAACCAACACTTTCCTATAGCCATACCTGCTGCCATATCTGTTGAACCAATTCCTGTTGAGAATGCTCCAAGTGCTCCATAGGTACAAGTATGTGAGTCAGCTCCAATAGCAACATCTCCTGCAACTACTAATCCTTTTTCAGGTATTAAGCAATGTTCAATTCCCATTTCTCCAACATCATAGTAATTTGAAATATCTTTTTCCTTAACAAATTCTCTAATCATTTTATTTTGTTCTGCTGCTTTTATATCTTTATTTGGTGTAAAGTGATCAGGTACTATTGCTATCTTATCCTTATCAAAAACCTTTTCCAGTTTTAATTTATAAAATTCATTTACTGCTACTGGTGATGTTATATCATTTCCTAGCACTAAATCTAAATTTGCTTCTATTAATTGCCCCGCCTTTACACTTTCTAGCCCTGCATGAGCTGCAAGAATTTTTTGAGTCATAGTCATTCCCATGATTTTAGTCCCCCTTTTTAAAAATAAGTTTTTAATTTTTTCTCTATATCTTTTAATAATTTATATTCTATTGAATCAACTAAGGCTATCAAACTAGCTTGTACGACATCTCTAGATACCCCAACGGTACTCCAGTTTTCAATTCCATCTGTGGATTCTATAAGAACTCTAACCTTTGCTCCTGTAGCACTTTCAGAGTCTAATACTCTTACTTTGTAATCTACAAGTCTTACTTCCTTAAGCTGTGGATAGAAACATTCAAGAGCTTCTCTCAATGCTTTATCCAAGGCATTTACTGGTCCATCTCCTTCTGCTGCTGTCATTTTATTCTTATCATCTACTATTACATTAATTAATGCTGTAGAAGTAAATTCCTTAGTATTCCAAGGCTGTTCCCCAATAGTCTTAAAGTGTTTTAGTTCAAAGAAAGGCTTATACTTTCCAATTGTTTTTCTTATTAAAAGTTCTACTGTACCTTCTGCTCCCTCAAACTTATAGCCTTCATACTCTAATTCTTTTAATCTATTTGTAATTTTACCTACTTCTTCACTATCTCTAGTTATGTTTGGGAATACTTTTTGAATCTCTTTTAAGATTGTACTTTTGCCACTCACCTCAGATATTAAGAATCTTCTGTCATTTCCAACTTCTTCTGGCTTAATATGTTCATATGAGCTTGACTTTTTACATATAGCATCTATATGCATTCCACCCTTATGAGCAAAGGCTGATGCTCCAACATATGGCATACTATCTAACAGTTTAATATTTGAAATTTCAGCAATATACTTAGCTGTTTTAGTAAGCTCTACTATTTTTTCTTTAGGCAAAGCTTCATATCCCATCTTTAATTGCAATGTAGGTATAATTACTGTTAAATTAGCATTACCACATCTTTCTCCTACTCCAATAAAAGTTCCCTGAATATGACATATCCCAGATTCAACTGCAGTTATTGAATTAGCAACTGCCATTCCAATATCGTTATGACAATGTATTCCTACTCTCCCACCTATAGTCTTAACAGCTTCTTTAGCTATTTCACTTACTTCTGATGGTAAAGTTCCTCCATTAGTATCACATAATACAACTACATCTGCTCCTGCTTCCTTTGCAGTTATTAAAACTTTTAATGCATAATCACTATTTTCCTTATATCCATCAAAAAAGTGCTCTGCATCAAAGATAACTTCCTTATTTTTACTCTTAATATAGCTTATTGAATCTTTTATCATACTTAGATTTTCTTCTAAAGTAGTTTTTAGCACTTCTTTAACTTGAAAATCCCATGCCTTACCGAATATTACTATTACATCTGTTTCTGCTGCTAATAAGCTTTTTATATTACTATCTTCCTCTACCTTAGTTTTAAATCTTCTGGTAGCTCCAAAAGCTGCTAGCTTTGAGCTCTTAAGCTTAATTTCCTTCATCTTTTTAAAGAACTCCATGTCCTTAGGATTAGATCCTGGATTTCCTGCCTCTATATAAGAAACCCCCATCTTATCTAAAGCCATAGCAACTTTAATTTTATCTTCAAGAGAAAAAGAAATATCCTCTCCCTGTGCCCCATCCCTTAAAGTAGAATCAAATATTTCGATGACTCTATCGCCCATTGCTTAACCCCCTTTTTTCAATTAACAGTTAACAATTAATAATTAATAATTGTGGATATAGTTCAGCTATGCTGAATTATTAATATTTTATTTTCTACAGCTTAGCTTTGCTAAGTTGTTTCCCCAATTCTTAATTCTTCATTTTTCATTATTAATTATCCCATTATCAATTCTTAATTAATTGAAGTATTCTCCATAACTAGTAATATCTTTGTCTCCTCTTTCTAAGGCTGTTATTCCAGTTCTAACTATCTCAACTATTCCGTAGTCTTCCATTAATTCTATTAAAGCATTTATCTTGCTATCATCCCCAGTTAATTCAATAGTTACTGTATTGTGAGCAACATCTATTATCTTGCTTCTAAATATCTTAACTACTTCGTTTATAGAACCTCTTTTTTCAGCCGATGCTTGTACTTTAATTAAAACAAGCTCTCTATATACAGAATATTCTGACTTTAATTCGTGTACTCTTAACACATCTTCAAGTTTATTTAATTGCTTTGTAAACTGTTCTACTACGTCATCATTCCCCATTAAAACAATTGTCATCCTCGATATATCTGGATTTTCTGTTCTACCAACAGTTAAACTGTCTATATTAAATCCACGCCTAGCAAATAATCCTGAAACTCTGGTTAATACTCCTGATGAATTTCTAACTAATACAGATAATACATGTCTTTCCAAATCCTTAGCCCCCTTTTAAAAAATTGTGTAAAAAAACCACCCTTAATGATAGACTCATTTTGGTGGTAATAAACTTCCGCCCTAAATTAAACAATCACTAGGTTCTAACAAACCCTTGCCTTTAACGGTGCTTACCGGTTATCGCTTACTTATACAATTGATATTGTACTTTCTGGATACTGCTCAGGAGTGATTATTACTTAGTAAAGTATCCATTTACACCAACCATGGACTCTCTTAAACTTTATTCCTAAATAAAGGTCTCCTTCTTTGCATTTATAAATCGTAAGGTCATATTGAATTTTGTTATTGCTAAAATTTTACTACCCATTTATATAACTGTCAAGAATTTTTTGAAAACTTTGTCAAATCACTTTTTGAATACTTTTTCAAGATAGTTATTTTACCATTTTATAACTAAAATACTATTTTTATTATTAAATCGTCAACTAATATTTTATTGTTATGAAATTCTTTTATTAAAATTATTATTTTTTTATCACTTTAATTCTAAACCATTATTATCCTTATATTTTATTTTTTTCTATATTTACATTTATATTAAATAAGTTTATACTTTAATTATAAGGTTTTATATACCATTTAAAACGATTAATATGATTGTTATTTGAGTTTTCAAAACTCATATATCATTTACTTGTAACAGGAATTTTCACTAATTATTTCTTTAATTGTTTATTTTGAGCATGAAATATTTTTTTGCTTTACTATAAAGTAATTTAAAATAGAAAGGATGATTTATATGTACGGATTTCCACCACTACAACTTACTGTAGTAAGCATTACAAACAATACTGATAAGACCATTAATGATATTTCCTTTAATTATGAAGGAAGTATGGCTAATGATGTAGTAATACCTACACTTAAAGCTAATAGTAATAAACAAACAGGAATTTCTACTATTCATCTACAAGATCATAGTAGTATTATGATGTACAACAAGGTTGATGGTGAAACTTTCTCCTATATTTTAAAGCCTGATATAATTAACCCAGGTATTGCTGTTAAATATTCAGGAGTACTTCGCATAAGAATTAATGACATAAAAGAAAATGGGGAGCTAGAAATAGCTGTAACAATAGAAGAATAAGATAAATTTAAATATTAAAAAAGGTAGTAGATTTTATAAACCTACTACCTTTTTTAATATCCTTAATGAAATTGAGAAGCTTCTGAATTCCCTCTAAATTGTTAACTGTTAATTATCATATTCCTATCTTAATGCAACTCATAGAAACAGATGAATTTTGAATACTCTTATGAATAACTTCTACTTTATCATCCTTTTCTTGCGCTCCTGCTACATATATTAGAGGCAAGAAGTGCTCATCAGTTGGGACTGCTAACTTAGAAATATCTCCTAGAGATTTATAGTTTAGTATAGCCTTGTGATTATACTTCCTTATCGAATCAATAATATAGTTATCAAAAGCTTCAGCCCACTCATATGGCTTTCCATAAACATCAGGACTTGCAACCCCTAAATTATGAACTATATCTCCACTTCCTATTATCAAAATTCCTTCTTCTCTAAATTTAGCTAACTTTTTACCTATCTTATAATGCTGCTCTTCTGTTAATTCAGCATTTAAGCTTAGCTCCATAGTAGGTATATTTGCATTTGGGTATAAATATTTTAAAACTCCCCAAGAAGCATGGTCTAGTCCCCACTCATCTGTAAGTTCTACTCCCTCTTCTTTAAGTTCTTTATAAATCTTTTCAGCATATTCTTTTCCACCATATGGTTCATATTTTATATTATATATTTCTTCTGGAAATCCATAAAAATCATAAATTTGTTTTGGTTTTTCATTATATGTCAAATATGTTCCTTTAGTTTTAAAATGAGCTGAAATTATAATAATTGCCTTTGGTATTTCTAACTCTTGTCCAAGTTTTATTAATGACCTTGTATATTCATTATCTAAAACTACATTCATTGGACTACCATGAGATAAAAATAAAACTGGCATCTTTTTATTCATTTCCATCACCTCATAAATCTTTATTTATCCGATTGCTACCATTGCTAACACTCCCCCTTCTAAAAGTGGGAGCTAAGCACTGCTACGCGCCTGGATTAGTTCTTCTAACCTTCAGGTGGAGTAGGGTATTCCTGTACTCTGTGAAAGTGATTCACACAAAATACAAGATTTTGGTTCTCTACTTTTTAAGAAAACTCCACCTGAAGATAAGAATCACTTTATTATACACATGTTATCCCTAACTCTACTATCTGTCAAATTTTTATTATTTTACAATTTCATGTATTAAGATAGATTTTAAATAAGTACTAAGCCATTATTAGATATAATAAAAAAGACCACCTTACTATTAACTTAGTAAGCTAGTCTCCTTAATTCGCCTCTTTAAAACTAAATCACTAATTTAGTCTCTTCATTCTTTCATTATTTAATTTTTTAATTCTTAGTCAATATTATATATAAGCTATTAAATTTAAAAAACTCAGACAAAGTCTGAGTTTTATCATTAACTGTTAATTTTTAATTGCTAATTGTTAATTGCCTATATTTTGCTTAGTATTAAATCTACTAATCCATGAGCCATCTTATCTATTTCTTCTTGATTTTCTCCTTCTAGCATGACTCTTACTAGTGGTTCAGTACCTGAAGGTCTTATTAATACTCTTCCAGCCCCATGAAGTTTTTCTTCAATATTTTTAATTTCATTTACTATTTCTTCATCTTCTAAGTATATGTTCTTCTTATCATTTGGAACTTTTGCATTTACTAGTACCTGTGGAAGCTCCTTCATTATACCTGCAAGTTCACTTAAAGTCTTTCCACTTTTCTTTCTTATTGCAGCTACTTGAAGTGCTGTAACTAATCCATCACCAGTTGTATTATAGTCTAAGAATATTATATGACCTGATTGCTCTCCACCTAGAACAAATTTATCATTAACCATTTCTTCTAATACATATCTATCTCCAACCTTAGTCTTGATAGTCTTTATTCCTTCTTTTTTACATGCAATATCTAAACCTAAGTTACTCATAACTGTTACTACTAGAGTATCATCTTTAAGCTTTCCTAAGTCCTTTAAGTATTTTGCACATAACATTAATATAAAGTCACCATTAATAAGGTTACCTTTTTCGTCTACAGCTAAACATCTATCTGCATCTCCATCAAAGGCAAAACCTAAATCACAGTTCTTTCTTACAACATAATCTTGTAATTCTTCTGGATGAGTTGAACCACACTTTTCATTTATATTAGTTCCATCTGGATTATCATTTATTACATAAACTTCAGCACCTAGCTCTCTAAAAGCTTTTACTGCAGCCTTGTAGCAAGCACCATTTGCACAGTCTAAAGCTACTTTTAATCCTTTTAAATCTACTGGTATAGTTGATAAAGCGTAATCTGTATATTCATCAAGGGCACCAACTTCTCTATGTGATCTACCTAAATCGTGTCCTGTTGGACTTGGTACTCCTTCAAATCCACTTTCTATAACTCTTTGAATTTCATCTTCTAATTCATCTGGTAATTTATATCCTTTATTATCAAAGAATTTAATTCCATTATATTCTACTGGGTTATGTGATGCTGAAATCATAATTCCTGCATCAGCATTATATTCTCTTATTAAATGAGCTACTGCCGGAGTAGGTACTACACCTAATATGACTGCTTCTGCTCCTACTGATAATATTCCAGATACTAAAGCAGCTTCAAGCATATCTCCTGATATTCTTGTATCTTTAGCAACTAATATCTTTGGTTTATGAGTCCCTTCTGTTAATACATAAGCACCTGCTCTACCTAAGCTATAAGCTATTTCAGATGTTAATTCAGTATTAGCAATTCCTCTAACTCCATCTGTACCAAACATTCTACCCATATTTTTTACCTCGCTTTTTTCTATCGTTCTACGTTAATTCCACATATTAATATTATATATTATTAATCTATACAATAAAACCTAATTATTTCTTAATTTTTTCAAGTCTTTCTAATATTAAATTGTATCCACCAGTACCATAGTTTAAACACTTATTAACCCTACTAATAGTAGCTGTACTAGCACCTGTTTCTTCTGCTATTTCAGTATAAACCTTCTTTTCCTTTAAAAATTTTGCAACTTGAATTCTTTGAGCCAATGCTTTTAATTCATTTATAGTTGCAACATCTTCAAAAAAACTATAACATTCCTCTATAGTTTGAAGCTTTAAAACCGCTTCGAAAAATAAATCTAGCTCTGGATTTTTAAGCTTATTTTCAGCCATATTTAACGTCCTCTCCTAACTACTCTTATTCTCTTTTGAAAAATATGTTTAATCTGTAATCTACATTTTAACTCTTATAAAATTATAACTTTGACTTTGATATTTTACAACTATATTAGAGTAAAGTGATTACTCTTCTGGCTCATAATTTATATCTCTATTAAATTCACTTAATCCTCTTTCATTTAAATCTTCATAAATACTCTTAGTTGGAACTAGCCACACTTCTCCCGTACCTCTATAAACATTAAGTAAACCTTCTCCATTTATTGCAGAGCCTACTAAAGTTGTACCTGACTTTTCAACTGTAAACTCTATATTGCCACTTCTTAAAATAGCAAAACTTCCATATACTTTTAAAACATCTCTATATAGCTTGCATCTTAATATTTCTTTTTCCGGTACTGGAACTTCTAACAGTACTATTCCACTTCCACTTAATCTACTTTGGAAGATTCCTTCCTTTCCAAATATAAGGGATGAAATACTTTTTTGCATAACTGGTTCTATCTCTATACTCTCCTCACATGCAAAAAATAAGCCATCATCTATTATTATTTCTTCATCCTCTAATTCTATTAATGTAAAATGTCCAAAGCTAGGCTCTAAAAACACTTCACCTGTCCCTCTAAGTATAGGTTTAAACATAGATTCTCCAGTAACCTTATTTGAAAATAGCTTTTTACCCATTCCAATTAATCCACCAGACTTAGTTACTATCTCTATATTCCCCTTCATATAACTTAAAGCCCCAGCTTCTATCCTTATAGAACTATCATCTAAAATTATTCTACCTTGCTTTAATCTAATAGAAGATGACTTCATTAAATTTAATTGCATTGCTGTATTTAGATCTCTAGCTCCCTGTAAATCATCATATTCTAATATTTGAAATATGCTTTCATTTTTCATCTCAGCTATCATAGTTAATCTATTTTTTATATTCTGTGAAGTTATCATTAAAATCCCCTCCACCAATAATTTTACCATAATACATAAAGGTAAAAATAGTAAACTACATATAATTTAAGAATTTTGTTATTAAAAGTACTTTCTATAATTAAGAAAAAACTCTAAAACAAAAGAGCCCAGCCAAAACTGAGTTCTTAATTCTAAATTTCAATAAACTCAGCTCGCCTGAGCTTCCACCTAAACTGTTAATTGTTAATTGTTAATTGTTAATTGTTAACTGTTAATTGTCTAATATTCTTTTGCTTCTTCTTCTCCATTAAGTACTCTTAAGGCACCTTCAGCTAATGCTAATAATTCATCTTCTCCAGGATATACTGTTACATTTGATATCCATCCAATTCTAGATTTTAATGCTTCAACTACAACATCTGAATAAGCTATTCCACCTGTTAATATTATGCTATCTACTTTTCCTTCTAAAACTGTCGCATTTGCTCCAACAGCCTTAGCTATTTGATAAATAAAAGCATCCAAGTATAACTTAGCTTCTTTATCACCTTCTTCTACCAATTTAAGGACATCTCTAGCATCGTTAGTATTTAAGTATGCAACATATCCACCCTTACCTATTATTTTGCTATACATTTCTTTTTCAGTATACTTATTGCTGTAACATAATTTAATTAAGTCTCCTACTGGCACTGTTCCAGCTCTTTCTGGTGAAAATGGACCTTCTCCATCTAAAGCATTATTTACATCTACTACTCTACCTTTTTTATGTGCACCAACAGAAACTCCTCCACCCATATGTACAACTATTAAGTTTAAATCTGAGTAACTTATTTTATTTTCTTTTGCATATCTCTTAGCAACTGCTTTTTGATTTAAGGCATGGAACTTACTTAATCTTGGTAATTCAGGAATTCCTGAAACTCTTGCTACTTCATCTAATTCATCTACTACTACTGGATCTACTATAAATGCTGGGATATTTAATTCTTTAGCTATTCTATCTGCAAGAATTCCCCCTAAGTTAGAAGCATGTTGTCCTTGCACTCCAACTTTTAAATCTTCAAGCATAGTATCATTTACTTTATAAGTTCCACTTTCCATTGGTCTTAGCATTCCACCTCTACCAACTACAGCAGCTAACGTATTTAAATCAAAATTCTTTTCTTTTAATATATTAACTATTATTTCTTTTCTAAAATCTATTTGATCGAATATAGTTTCATACTTTCCTATTTCTTCTGAAGAATGTCTTAAAGTTTCTTCAAATAATTCCTTAGTATCTTCATAAACACCTATTTTTGTAGATGTTGAACCTGGATTAATAATTAATAGCTTATTTGACATAATAAAACCTCCATAAATATATTTAACTATTTTGCTTCTGCAACTAAAGCTGCTAATGCAATTGAATAAACCTTTGTTTCAAAACTATCAGCTCTTGAAGTTAAAATAACTGGTGCTGATGTTCCTACTAATAATCCACCATTTCTTGATTTTGCTGTATATGTTAAAGTCTTATACATAACATTGGCTGTTTCTATATTTGGAAGTAATATTATATCTGCCTTTCCAGCTACTTCACCTGTTACTCCTTTATGTTTTGCAGCTTCTTCTGATAATGCATTATCTAAAGCTAAAGGACCATCTACTATACATCCTTTAATTTGTCCTCTATCATTCATCTTAGATAATAATGATGCATCTACAGTTGCAGGCATATCTGGATTTACTACTTCAACTGCACATACTGGTGCAACCTTAGGAAGCTCTATTCCACAAGCATGAGCTACATCTACTGAGTTATTTAAAATTTGGACTTTTGCTTTTAAATCTGGGTATGTGTTAAATGCTGCATCTGTTAATAATATTAATCTATCTATTCCTTCTATTTCAAAAACAGATACATGGGACATAAGCTTTCCAGTTCTTAGTCCAACTTCCTTATTTAATACACATCTTAAAAATGTTGCTGTATCAACTAATCCCTTCATAACCATATCAGCCTTACCACTTGAAACTAAGGTTATAGCTTCTAATGCTGCTTTATTTGGATTTTCCACATTAACTATTTCAAATTGAGTTAAGTCCATATTAATCTTTTCAGCTATTTCTCTAATTTTACTTTCATCTCCAACTAAAATGGCATCTGCAATTCCTTTTTCCTTTGCAGCTTTAACTGCTTCTAAAACTGGTTCATCTTGAGCTACTGCTACTGCAACCTTCTTTGTTGAACAATCATTTACCTTCTTTAATAAGTCATCAAAATTTCTACTCATTTTTGCACCTCTCACACTAAGTTTTTATAATATTAGTATAAATTAAAAATATTATGAATTTTCTTTTTAAAAAATATTATGCTTTTCTTTTTAAAAAAATATAATTCTTTATTCTAACAATACTATATACCCATCTTAAGCCACGTCTAATTGTTAAAATAATATCAAGTAAACACTCCAATAATCCATATATTTATATTGTAACAAAAAAAATCCTGAAAACATTAATTTTCAGAATTTTCTATGATTTTTATTTTATTGGCTTATATTCTTCTATAATTTTCTCTGCAACCTTTAGCCCATCCACTGCAGCCGAGATTATTCCTCCTGCGAAGCCTGCTCCCTCTCCAGCTGGATAAAGACCTTTAACAGAAATGCTACTTAATTTCTCATCTCTATTCATTCTAATTGGTGCAGAAGTTCTTGTTTCAATGCCTGTTAAAATTGAGTCATAATCACCATAACCTTTAATCTTTTTATCAAAGTCTACAATACCTTCTTTTAAGGCTTCTATTACATAAGGTGGAAGACATTTTCTTAAATCTTCAAATACATATCCTCCTGTGTAACTAGGTTTAACTTTCCCAAGCTTTTCACTAACTTTATCTTGCATAAAATCGCCTAAAAGCTGAACTGGCGCTTTATATCCTCCTCTACCTAGCTTAAAGGCTAACTCTTCATAATGTCTTTGGAATTCCATTCCTCTTAGAGGTGATGTTCCTTCAAAATCATCTGGTCCTACTGTTACTACTAAAGCTGAGTTAGCATTATCTAGATCTCTAGCATGATAACTCATACCATTAGATACTAATCTATCTTTTTCTGAAGCAGCTGATACTACTACTCCCCCTGGACACATACAGAATGAATATACTGCTCTTTTTAATTTTTCACTTTGGTAAGTCAATCTATATTCAGCAGCCTTAAGTCTTGGATGCTCATACATCTCTCCATATTGGCTTTTATTTATTACCTCTTGTGGATGTTCTATTCTAACTCCAATAGCAAAGGCCTTTGGCTCCATATTTACACCAACTTTATGTAACATTTCATATGTATCCCTTGAACTATGGCCAATAGCAAGTATTAACTCATCACATAACTGTTCTTTTCCATTTACAATAATGCTACTTACTCTTCCATCTTTAATTTTTATTTCTTCTAGCTTAGTAGAAAATAAAACTTCTCCACCTAACTCCTTTATTCTTTCCCTAATATTCTTAACTACACCCTTTAGAAGGTCTGTTCCAACGTGAGGTTTAGCTAAATATTTTATTTCCTCCGGAGCACCAGCCTTTACTAGCTTCTCTAGTACATAATCACATCTACTATCTTTTATTCTAGTAGTAAGCTTTCCATCAGAAAAGGTTCCTGCTCCACCTTCTCCAAATTGAACATTTGATTCAGTGTTAAGTTCTCCTGTTTTCCAAAACTTATCAACAGTCTCTGTTCTTTTATCCACATCTTCTCCACGTTCTATTACTATTGGCTTATAACCTTTTTCAGCTAATAATAATGCTGAGAATATCCCTGCAGGTCCAAAGCCTACAACTACTGGTCTATTTTTTAACTCCTTATCACCAAAAGGTATCTCTGCATTATAAGAAGGTGTTTCTAACCTTACGTCCTTATCCTTAAGCTTATTAACAATTTTTTCTTCATTTTTATGTTCAACTTCAACACAGTATATGTACTTAATGCTATTTTTCTTTCTAGCATCTAAACTTTCCTTTATTATTTTTATATTTTTAACTTCTTCCTTAGGAAGTCTTAATTTCTTAGCTACTTTATTAACTAAACTACTCTTGTCTTCATCTATGCTTAATGATAAATTATTTATTCTAATAGACATATAAATCTCCTCTCTTCTTATTAATATTTACATAAATCTATGTTTCAATTAATCCTCTAAATCTGTAGTCCTCATAAAATTATAAGTTTAAAATACTTCTTTAGTAAATTATCTGAGTTGAAAGCATCTATATTTAATTTCTATATAAGTTGTTAAGATAACTTCATATCTTGAACATTTTTAATATGAAATAAAGCTTAATTAAATGTAAAGAATCTTTCTACAACTTATTCATATTGTTTATTTGCACCTTATTCTATCATATTATTATATTAAATACATTAAAAAATGAAAGAATGAAATAGTGAAAAAATGAAAAAATGTATGAATGAAGTAGTCTTTACTATGCAAAACTTTCTTCATTCATACAAATATCTATTAAAAAATCTACAAAGATTTTTTATAATAATTTTCTCACTCTTTAATCTTTTCATTCTTTAAGTAATAAAATGCTTCGCATTTTATTACTGCTCAGTATTATTGTTGTTATCATTACTTCCTTGTTCAACTTCTTTAGTAACTATTATACTTATTGGCTCAACGTAGGATACAGTATACTCTCCATTGACTCCACTGAAGGTAACTTTTGGTGTTACCTCAAAGGTTCCCTCTTCCTTATAGCTACTTAAATCTATAGAAGCTTTTAAATTATCAGCAATAACACTGCTTATCTCATCTTCATATCCTTTGATAGTAACCTTAATTAAATCTTTGGATGGTGTAATCTTTAACCCTTGATTAGCACCACTTAAGCTATACTTAATGCTAAAGTCCTTAGTAATCATACCAGCTAAGTTTACTTTTACGCTAAGCATATCATCACCTTGAGCTACCATAACACCTTCCGGTAAAATTATATTTAAATTAACCTCTTTAGAACTTGTGATTGAAGATAAATCTATTGGTGTTGTTTTAACCTCACCTATTGTATCCAGTATTTCCTTAGGCCCCAATATTTCTACTGTATTTCTACTGCTTTCTAAGGATCTTAATTTAACTCCAGCTGGCAATGCTCCTGTAGTTGCAACACTTACCTTCACTGATTTTCCTTTGCTAATCCTTATTTCTACCTTAGCAGTTTCTTGAGAAAGAGTAACACCCAACACCTTCTCTCCAGAATCATCTACAGGCTTTATTTCATAATCTCCAACTATATCTTCACTTGCCTCTTCTTTATTATCAATAACAACTAATTTACTTACGTTATTTACTGATGATTCCGCTCCGCTAACTTTAACCTCTTCTGGTGATATAATTGGTTCAGATGCAAAATATCCTTGCTTAGTTGTAACCTTGATATTTGAAATTACAGGAAGTGTTTTCTCAACCATATCTTCAATATTTAATTGTATAGTCAGTGTATTTGTATTTCTTATACTTACTGATATAGGAGAGTCAACTATTGTAACTGGCACTTTATTGGCTCCCTTTTTCCAAGCATACTCACTTAAATCCACTTGAAGCTTAAAATCACTTTTTTTAATTTTATTAATATCATTATTATTTCCTTCTACTTTTAAGGTAACATATAATTCTTGTTCAGGAGATAAAGCTAATTTAGAACTAGTTAGAGTATCTACGTTTACTAATTCAACTGGTATTTTACTAATTTCAGTAGTTCTTATTTTGTTTTCTACATTAGTAACATATATCCATAAACCTATAGATAATAAGACACATATTATTGGAACTATTAACTTGTTTTTTTCCTTATTATCCATGACTTCACCTTCTCCCCAGCTGACTTAACTTTTTTCTTATCTTTATGCTCTATTAATTTAATTAGTACCATTCTTAATTTTTCTTTATCATATCCCCTAGTTAACTTACCATTTATAGCTAAAGAAACAATACCTGTTTCTTCTGATACAATTATAATTATTGCATCTGATATTTCTGATAAACCAATTCCAGCCCTATGCCTTGTACCAAGTTTTTTATTTATAGAAGTATTATTAGTTAAAGGCAAAACACAACCTGATGCCAATATTCTATCATTTCTAATTATAGTAGCACCATCATGAAGTGGCGTATTAACAACAAAAATATTCTCTAGTAAATTAGATGTTACTTTTGCATCTAATATTGTTCCTGAGTTCAATACTTCACCCAGTCTAGTTACCTTTTCTATTACTATTAATGCCCCTGTTTTTGAAGCTGCTAAGTTATCAACAGCATTAACTATTTCATTAACAGTTATATTTCTATTTTCCACATCTTGTATACTATGAAGCTCTTCAAAAGCACTTCTACCTAAATGTTCTAAAGCTCTTCTTATTTCTGGCTGAAAAATAATCACTACAGATAATAAACCTATAGTTAGTGTCTTATTTAAAATAAAGTTAAGCATTTCAAGCTTTAATACATAACTTATTGGTATAAAAGCTATCATAAAAATTATACCTTTAAGTAGTTGTTCTGCTCTTGTTTCTTTTATTAATGAATATCCCTTATAAAAAATATAAGCCACCACTAATATGTCTAAAACTGCAAATAAAGATATATTTTTTAATGTATTCATTATAAATGTACTTACTTCCTGCATCCATGTGGCCCCCCAATCTTTGATATATTATAATTATACACCAATTCAATAAATCTTAGTATAAAGTCTACGACCTTTTTATTAATTTTAATAATATTTTAAGAGTTTCTATAATATAAATTTATGTAAAGAAAATTTTTTAGGGGTGATTTTTTATGGTTCTACTTATAGC
>NZ_JAWGSV010000006.1:0-33603 GCF_032552055.1 Clostridium sp.
ATGTAATTTACTTGAAAATAATTTTTGTACTTATAATTTTATAAGACTTAAAATATATATTACTAATTGAAACATATATAAGTAAAGTAAATTCCTTGGAGGAACTCGTAATGAAGAAATTAACTTACATTTTAGTTATTTTTACTTCTATTTTATTTTTAGGATTAACTTTTTCTTATAATCCTTTAATGGCAAACACAACAGATGAACTTGATGAAAAGAAAGAGATATATTTAAACATATTAACAGTAAATAAAGATATATATGATATGACTAAATTAATAGTCGGTGAAAAACATAATGTAGAATACTTATTTAAAAATGAAAAAGAAATGGCTACATTTAAAGTTACTGACGCAGTTTTAAATAACATTAATAATAAAGATTTACTTTTATATAATGGTTTAGGATATGAAAATTGGATTAATGATATTTCTAATAATGTTAAAGGCTCGAACCTTGGAGTAATAAATTTAAGTAGGGGAATAAGACCTTTAAGTTATGAACTGGAAAAAATCGGACAAGAAAACCCGTATTATTTACTAGGGTCTAGTGAATATAAAATTGCATTGTATAATATAAAGATGGCTATGCAAGAAAGAGATATAGAAAATAGAAGTTATTATGAAGAAAATTATAATAATGTAGTTGAGAGAATAGATGAATTTTTAACCAAATCAAAGGAAGAAATAAAAGGCTATAAAGGTTATACTATAATTACTAATACAGATAAGTTTGATTACTTATTTAGAGATCTTGGTATTACTATAACAAAAGTTAGGGATAGCAATGACTTAGTAGATTTAAATGATTCTTCAAATGTTATATTCTTCTATGATGAAACTTTAGAAAATATAAATGACTTAAAGGATAAAATGAAGAATGAGTATAAGTATGTTGGATTAAGTCTAGAAAACAGTGATAATGTTGTAAAAGCAAATGTCAACAAGATAATTGAAGCAATAAAAAAATAGAAATTATAAGTGTTGACATTTGTAAAAACATAATATATAATAACAATTGTTGCGGAGGGGTATAGCTCAATTGGTAGAGTAGCGGTCTCCAAAACCGTTGGTTGTGGGTTCGATTCCTACTGCCCCTGCCAAAAGACATAGTATTTAATCTATGTCTTTTTTTTATGCAAAAAACTAAATTTAGGAGTTAATAATAGAGGTCTATTAATATAGATTATCGATAGCAATAATAATAATAATTTATGAATTTTTATTATTGATTTTGAATGATTTGTCATTTTTTCAGCATTACATGACATATTTATTGAATAAATGACAATTAGTATGTATTATTTACCAGGATGTTTGATATAATATAAATGCGTTTATGGAAAATTTTATGTTAAAAAGAGGATAGTTTTATGAAGAAGTCTATAGTTAAAGTAATAGTTTGTTTTTCTTTTGTAATGACTATTATACTAAGTACTAGTATTGAGTCGCTTGCAATAATAAACAATGAGAAAAATATAAATTTTAAGAAAATAACTACTGAAAATGGCTTATCTCAAACCTCTGTTCAATATATATTTCAAGATAGTAAAGGCTATATGTGGATAGGTACTATTGATGGATTAAATAAGTATAATGGAAATAAGTTTGAGGTATACAGATATAATAAAGAAAAAGATACTAGTATTAGTGGCAATTATGTATCTGCAATTAATGAAGATTCTAAGGGGAATATATGGGTTGGAACTTCTAGAGGTGTAAATAAGATTGATGCTGAGACTAAAAAAATTGAAAGCTATTTACCAGGAGTTAATGGTTGTAATATTTCTGATCATAATGTTACAGAAATATTAATAGGTAAGGATGAAAGAGTATATGTGGCAACTACTAATGGAGTAAATGTTTATGATGAAGATACAAATAATTTTATTAACCTTTACCCATATGATAAGGAAAAGGGAGATAATAATTTAACTAGTCAATTTATTTATAGTATTATTGAAGATAATGATAATAATATGTGGATAGGAACTATTGATGGGTTAAATAGAGTAAATAAAGAAACAGGAGAAATAAAAAGATTCTATAAAGATAGTGATGACTTAGCTATAAATGATAATTTTATTTATAAGCTATTTATAGATGATCTTAATAATCTATGGATTGGAACTGATAGAGAAGGTGTAAATAAGTTAAATTTAGATACATATACTATGGAAAGTTATACTCATGATGCTAATAATCCTAATTCAATTGCAGGTAATTCAATTAGATATATTTTAAAGGATAGTCGAAATATTCTATGGTTTGGAACTGACAATGGATTAAGCAGAATGGATGAAGATAGTACAGAGTTTGTTAATTATGAATCTAATATTTTTGATAATCAAAGTTTAGTTAGCAATGACATATTAAGCTTATTTGAAGACGAATCTGGAACCATATGGGTAGGAACTTATGATGGTATTAGCTTATTTAACATGGAGGCAGCATTTAAAAATTATAGAAATAATCCTATGGACTCCAATTCATTAAGCAGTAGTATGATGGCTGGTATATATGAGGATAATGATGGCCTTCTTTGGGTAGGAACAGTAACTGAAGGTATAAATGTTATTAATAGAAAAAATGGTAAAGTCATAAGACATAAAAGTTCAGACAGTTATAATTCTTTAAATAGTAATAATATTAGAGATATAACAGGAATAGACAATGAAATATGGATAGCTACAGAAGAGGGTTTAACAAAATATGATAAAAATACAAAAAAGTTCACAAATTATTTCCAGGGAAATGATAAGAACTCATTAATCTCTAATGATATAAGAAGTCTTTATATAGATGATAGAGGAATTCTGTGGATTGCTACAAAAGATGGAATATGCAATTTTGACAGGGATAAGAAATTCACATCTTATAGGGAGATATTTTTACATAATGGAATAAGAGAAACAATGTTTTCAGATATAATTCAGGATCAGGATGGACTATTTTGGATTGCATCGACCTTAAATGGAGGATTATTAAGTTTAGATAGAGATACTAATGAAGTTAATATTTACAGAAATGATGAAGATGATAATAAAAGTTTAAGTTTTAATGCAATTAGATCTATAGCAGTAGATAGTGAAAATAATATTTGGGTAGGAACACAATATGGACTTAATAAATTAGACAAAAAAAGCAAAGTATTTACTAGGTATACTGAAGAGGATGGACTAGCAAATAACTTTATTTATGGAGTATTGACTGACGAAGATGATAATATTTGGATGAGTACTAATAGTGGAATATCTAAGTATGACATTTCAGATGAAAAATTTATTAATTATGATGTAACTGATGGTCTTCAAGGAAATGAATTTAATGGATTCTCTTATTATAAAAATAAGAGTGGCGAAATGTTTTTTGGTGGTGTTAATGGACTAACATACTTTAATCCATTAGAGCTTAAAGAAGAAAGTTATTTACCAAAAGTTCAAATAGATAGCATATCAAGCAATGGAAATGAGTATATTGATTTTTCGAATATTGATTTGAGTTATAGAAATAGTAATATACAATTTAACTTCTTTTTACCTGACTATAGAAATGTAGTGGAAATTCAATACGCATATAAATTAGTAGGTCTTGATGAAGATTGGGTAACTGCTGAAAATAGAAATTATGCAAGTTACACTAATTTAGATTCAGGTACATACACATTTATGGTAAAAGCAAGAAATAAATCAGGAGATTGGAGTGATCCTGCAACAGTTACATTTACTGTAAAGCAAAAGCCCTGGAAGACCACACTAGCTTTTTTAATTTATGGAATCACTTTATTTTTAATAATATATTTAATATGGAATAGAGTTAAGATACTAGATAGCCTAGTTGATCAAAGAACTTATGAGTTAAATAATAAGCTTAAAGAGAATAAAGAGCTTTATGATAAGTTAATTACAATTGAAAAATATAAAAATAATTATTTTGTTAATTTATCACATGAATTAAGGACACCTCTAAATGTAATTATTTCTATTGAACAGCTTCTATCCAAGTTAAGTGAGGATAACAAAGAAGTTTCAAAGGAAAAACTAGATTATTATATGAGTACTTTAAGAAGAAATTCAGATAGATTACTTAATTTAATAAACAATATTATAGATACTTCTAAAATAGAATCAGGTTCATATAAGCTTATAATAAAAGAACATGATATAGTATATTTAGTAGAGGAAATAGTATTGTCAATGAAGGACTATATAGAAGCAAATGGTATAGAATTAATTATAGACCCTGATGTTGAAGAAAAGGTTATAGAATGTGATAAAAATGAAATAGAAAAGTGTGTAATAAATTTAGTGGGAAATGCAATTAAGTTTACAGAAGAAGGCGGAAAGATAGAAGTAAAGATTGCTGACCTTGGGGAGAATGTTAGGATTTCTATTATAGATACAGGTATAGGAATAGATAAATCCCACTATGAATCCATATTTGATAGATTTGGACAAGCGTATAATAATATATCAGAAGAATATGGAGGTAGTGGATTAGGATTAACATTAACAAAGCAGTTAGTAACATTACATAATGGAAGCATAAGTGTAAAAAGCGAAGTTGGAGTAGGTAGTGAATTTATCATTATATTACCAGTTAGACAAGGTTAGTAATGAGTTGACAGTGTAATTACACAGTGATATTATTTTCTTAAGAGAAGGTAGGTTGCTACTGAAGTAAGGTAATACCTAGATTAGGATGGGGACTTTATCCTGATTTAGGTATTTTATTTTTCTTAAAGCAAGGAGACGGAGAAATGATAGTAGAGAAAATATTGAACAATAATGTAGTTGTATCAATAGATCCTAATACGAAAAAAGAAGTTATTATTATGGGATCTGGAATTGCTTTTAATAGAGGAGTAGGCCAAGAAATTCAGGAAGATAAGATAGAAAAAGTATTTGTTATAGATGATAAAAGAATGGGGAATAAGATAAAGAAGCTTATAAATCAAATCCCAGATGGAATTTTTGAACTTGCTCATGAAATAATAGTGTATTCTAAAAAAGAATTAAATAGGAAACTAGATAATCAAATTTATATATCATTAGCTGATCACATAGCCTTTGCTATAAAACGTTATAGAAATAATGTTCAGATAAAAAATGACTTGTTGGATGAAATAAGAAGAATTCATAGAGATGAATTTAAAGTAGCTTTATGGGCAGTAGATAATCTAAATAAGAAGCTTAAAATAAATCTCCCAGAGGATGAAGCCGGATTTATCGCTCTTCATTTAGTAAATGCAAGCTATAAGGAAACAGCAAAAGAATCCATGATTACTACCAAGATAGTTAAAGGTGTTTTAAATATAATTAGATACTATTACTCAGTTGAATTTAATGAGGATGATTTAAATTATGATAGATTATTAACTCATTTAAAGTATTTTGCTAAGAGAGTAGTATCAAATAATCAAAATCAAGAAGGTAGTGGAGAATTTTTAGAAATAGCTAAAAATAGTTATAGCGAAGCTTATGATTGTGCAGAAAAGATAAAGGAGTATATAGAGGCAAACTATGATTATGTAGTAAATAAGGATGAACTAGTATACTTAACAATGCATATTCATAGAGTTATATCTGTTTTAAGAAGCAAAGAGTAATATGTAAAAGTTTTAGAATGCCTATAATATCGAAATATTATAAATAGGTGTTCTTTTTTTGAATGCAATTTTAAAATTAGATTTCATAAATGAGTAGGAGGATAAAATGAGAATAGTAACCTTACTAAAAAAATCATTTGGGGTATTACAAAGAATAGGAAAATCTTTAACACTACCTATAGCTCTGCTACCTGTAGCAGGAATATTAATGGGATTAGGTACATTACTTGAAAATCAATATATACTAAATGCTTTTCCCATATTTGCAAGTGATGGCTTTCAACTTATAGCCAATATTATGTCATCGGCTGGTAGTATAGTATTTGATAACTTACCATTATTATTTGCAGTAGGAGTTGCAATTGGAATGTCATCAGGAGATGGAGTAGCAGCCCTTGCAGCTATAGTAGGATTTTTAGTAATGAATATGACCACTGGAATAATGGCAGGGGTAGATATAAGTGAGGTTGGAACTAATCCAATGTACGCCAATGTTTTAGGAATACCTACTCTTCCAACAGGGGTATTTGGAGGAATTCTCATTGGAATAACATCTGCAATTATATATGAAAGATTTCATAATATAAGGTTACCAGAATTTTTAGGGTTCTTTTCAGGGAAGAGATTTGTACCAGTAATAGCAGCTATTTCAGGAGTAGTACTTGGAATAATATTAGCTATAATATGGCCTCCTATCCAAGGTGGGTTGTTAAATTTTTCTAGATATATGATAGGAACAAACGAAACAATTGCAGCTTTTATTTTTGGATTAATAGAAAGGGCCTTAATACCTTTTGGACTTCATCACATATGGTACACTCCATTTTGGTATCAATTTGGAGAATATGTTAATTCAGCTGGACAACTAGTAGTTGGAGACCAAGCAATATTTTTTGCTCAATTAAAGGATGGAGTTGAATTCACAGCAGGTACTTTTATGACTGGAAAGTTCCCTTTTATGATGTTTGGAATACCAGCAGCAGCTCTTGCTATGTATAATGAAGCTTATGATAGGAAGAAGAAAGTAGTAGCTGGAGTATTACTTAGTGGGGCTTTAACATCTCTTATAACAGGAATAACAGAACCTATAGAGTTTATGTTTTTATTTGTAGCACCATTATTATTTGCAGTTCATTGTGTCTTTGCAGGTCTATCCTTTATGTTAATGCAACTACTGAATGTAAAAATTGCTGTAACTTTTTCAGGGGGATTAATAGATTTTATTCTTCTCGGAGTAATTCCTAATAGAACTAATTGGTGGTGGGTTCTAATTATAGGAGTAGCATTTTTTATAATATATTATTTTGGATTTAGATTTATTATAAGGAAGTTAGACTTAAGAACTCCTGGTAGGGAAGATGAGGATGAGGATATAAATATAGATATATCTGATGGAACTTTAGCAGCTGAAGTATTAAAGGCTTTAGGAGGAGCTAAAAATATAAAATATTTAGATTCATGTATAACAAGATTAAGAGTAACTGTAAAAAGAGTATCTTTAGTTAATAAAACTAAACTAAAGTCTCTTGGAGCTGTAGATTTTATGACAATTGGTAATAATATTCAATCTGTTTTTGGACCAAAATCCGATATGTTAAAAGAGCAAATAAAAGATATAATGGATGGTAAGGAAATAGTAGTTAAAAAGAAAAAAGAAATAAAAGAAATTGAAAGTGGAATTAAAACTAAAGAAGAAATATATATTCCTATTTCAGGTAAGATTATAAGATTAGAAAAGGTGCCTGATGAAATTTTTTCTATGAAATTAATTGGCGATGGTTTTGCTATAGACCCAAGTGAAAATATATTAAAATCACCTGTAAAAGGCATGATAATAACTCTATCAAAGGAAATGCATTCAGTAACTATTAGAACTCTTGAGGGTTTTGATGTATTAATTCATATAGGTATAGATAGTTTAAAATTAAAAGGAAAGGGCTTTAAAGCTTTTGTTCAAGAAGGAGATATAGTTAAACCAGGGGATGATTTAATTGAATTCTCACTTGATGTATTAAGGGATGAAGCTAAATCTCAAGTTATACCAGTAATTTTTAAGGGACTAAGTAAAGATAAATTTATTTACTTCAAAAATAATACGGAAGTTTCTTCAGGAGAGGTAAATAAGGTTGAAATACATGAGAAAGATAAGAATAATATAATTGAAAATGGAAAGTAATTAAACTATATGTTTTAAATTTCTTATACTTTATCAAAAAAATTTCATTAACTTTTAAGTTTATAAGAATAGATTGATATAAGGAATTAATTAGAACATAGATATTATTCGAAAGTGAGGAATGTATGGACAGTAAAAAAAATGAAGTTTTATATAACTTTTATACAAGGGGAGAAGAAATAGCAAATGCAGTAACTCATGGTGTTGGAGCTATACTTGCAATAGTAGGAAGCGTATTTTTAATAGTTGCTGCAGCAAAAAGTAAAAACGGATATGCTTTAACAGGTGTATGGATATATTGCATTTCTTTAATAATACTATATTTAGGGTCTACTTTATATCATAGTATTCCAGGGAAAATGGTAAAAAGGGTACTTAGGATATTAGATCACGCATCTATATATCTTTTAATAGCAGGAACTTATACTCCAATTATTTTAATATTAATGAATAGCGATAAAAAATCAATGCAATTATTACTATTAATATGGGGAATTGCTTTACTTGGAATAATATTCAAGGCTTTTTGGGTAGATAGATTTAATCTATTTTCAACTATTCTCTATATTTTAATGGGATGGATAATTGTAATTAATATTAAAACAGTGCTTCTTCTAGTGCCATTTAATATCTTATTGTTTATAGTACTGGGTGGAATAGCATATACAGTAGGATGTATATTTTATGCTGCAGATAAGATGCCTTATAATCATTTTATATGGCATTTATTTGTACTTGCAGGAAGTGCATTACATTATGTTGCTATATTCTTAGGAATTCTCTATATATAGTTGGAATAAAATTCGGAGTATTTTATTAATTAAAGAATGAAAAAATGAAAAAATGAAAGAATGCTTATAAAAAATCTTTATAGATTTTTTATAAGAGAATATTTAGAGTAAAAGAGGTTTTGCATAGCAAAACCTCTTTTTTTCATTCCTTCATTCCTTCATTCCTTCATTCCTTCATTCCTTCATTTTTTCATTCAAAATGCTTCGCATTTTAAAAATAGTGCTAACTAATCCATGAATTACTAGGAATATAAAAACAGGCTGTGGTTAAGATAATAGTGTAAACAACAAAGCTTTAAATAAAAATTATTAAAAGCTGTTTACGAATTAATCAGCCAAAGGAGGAATTACAAATGGCAAAAACATTAGTTCCAGAAGCAAAAAAAGGATTAAGTGCATTCAAGAATGAAGTTGCATCAGAGTTAGGAGTTCCATTTAGTGAATACAATGGAAACCTATCATCAAAACAATGTGGTTCCGTTGGTGGAGAAATGGTAAAAAGAATGGTGGAACAATACGAAAATTCAATAAAGTAATCCAAGAATCGTATTAGTAACTAAGGTAATTAATAGGATGGATATACCGCCAAAGAATTTAGTAGTTACACCGTTCTAAAAGGGAGAAGCTTTTTTGTAATAAAAGTAAATTTTATTACAAAAGGCTTCTTTCTTTTTTTGTAATTAAATATAGTTATATAAGATGGAAAATATAGTAATTTGATGGAATAGTAAGGTAAATTAATATAATAAGGGTATTTGGGTATATATGAACTATAATTAAAATAGCAAAAAGGACTGTACTAGTGTATTATACTATTAATACACTAATACAGAATGAAAGGAGATAAAATTTGTGCTTGAGTTAAATTCTAAAGAGCCTATATATCTTCAAATTATTGCATATATGAAAAAGAAAATAGTATCAGGAGAGTTAAAGGGAGGAGAAAGAATTTTGTCAGTAAGAGAATATGCCAATGAAATAAAGGTTAATCCAAACACTATACAAAAGGTCTATTCTGAACTAGAAAATCAAAACTTAATATACACTCAAAGAGGAATAGGAAAGTTTGTTACTGAAGATGAAAATATAGTAAATAATTTGAGACAAGAATTATTTAATGAAGCTATAGATAAATTTATTGAAGATTCGAGGGTGCTAGGTTTTACAAAAGATAAGATTATAGCAATAATATCTGAGAGATATTCGGAGGAGTAATATGAGTAAAGTTTTAGAGGTCAATAATGTTTACAAAAGAATAAAGGGAAAATCAATTTTAAATGGTGTTACATTAAGTGTTGAACAAGGAAGGGTTCTTGGTATTATGGGTCCTAATGGTCAAGGGAAAACAACACTATTAAATGTAATACAAGGTTTTTTGAAAGCTGATAAAGGTGACATTGTTATAGATGGAGTAGCTATAAATACAAATTCTAAAGAAAGTATAGCTTATTTACAAGATAAAAATATTTTTCCTAAATCAATGAAGATAAAAGAAGCTATTTCTTTGTATGGAAATTTCTTCGAAGATTTTAATGCTGAAAAAATGAATCATTATTTGGAGTATATGAATTTAGATAGAAACGCTAAAATTAAAGATTTATCAAAGGGAATGAGTGAAAAATTTAATTTATCATTAGTTCTAAGTAGAAAAGCTAAACTATATTTATTAGATGAGCCTATTTCAGGTGTAGATCCTGTATCTAGAGAAAAAATATTAGATGCAATATTAGAGAATCTTTCTGAAGAAAGCTCTATGATTATCACAACACATTATATTGGGGAATTAGAAAGAATATTTGATGATGTTGCCTTTTTAGGAGATGGAAGAATCATAGAATATGACGAAGCTGAAAACTTAAGAGCAAAGTATAATGCGTCTATAGATGAAGTCTATAGAAAAATATTTTCTGAATAAAGATAAGGGGTAATAATATGAAAAATATAATTAATATAATCAAATATAACTTTGCTAAATATAATATGGGAGTAGGAAAAGTTTTCTATATTATCGGACTTATATTAATTTTATTAGTTAATATAAGTACTTTTACAAGAGTACCTTATGTATCTGAGATACTTTCTTTTATAAATATAGGTTTTGTAGCAACATTCTTAGCAGTGAATTTTATAACATCAATAGTAATTTTTTATAAGCAGATTTCTAGAGATGAAGGAAGGCTTATATTTACTTTTCCAATTAAAGCTTGGGAGTTTATTACAGCTAAATTTATTGAATTTATAATAATTCAAGGTGGATTTGCGATGATAGTTTACTTATTTTCGTTAATATCAGCAAATTCAGTATCTAGCTTAGTAAGACTAGTAAGTGTTTCTACAGCCTTTGGAACTATTGTAGCATATATATTTATAGCTTCTTTTACAGTTATTTTTTCATCTTACTTCAATAATGCTGGGTTAGTAATCTTAGCTGTAATACTTGGTGGGGGATTTATACAAAGTATAGTTGAAGGAGTTATATGGGCAGTTACAAGAGTATTCCCTTATGTTTATATGAGGGTTGGAACTTTTATTGAAGTAGATATTATTAATACCTTATTAAGTCTGGCATGGACGGGAGTACTAGTTTATATGGCAATATATCATTTAGATAAGAAGTTAGATATAATTTAGGGGGAATTGATATGAAAAATATATTAAAAATAATAATGGCATTATCTTTAGCTACTATGCTTACAAGCTGTGGAATTTCTTTTGGAGTAGATAGTAGAAGATCTTCCAATTGGTCATCAGGTTCATCTTCAAATTCAGCTAGGGAAGAAGTGAACTTAAGTGAAGATATAAGTGATGTTAATAAAATTACTATGAGAATTGATGTAAGTGACTTAAATGTAATGTATCATGATGGAAGCAATGTTGAAATAACGGGGAAATTAAGTAGTTATTCTAAGGGTGTAGATATAAATAAAAGTGGAAGCACTTTCGAAATAGTAGAAGAAACAAAGAAATCTACCAACTTAGGATCTAATAATTATAGTGAGCTTCTTATAAAAATACCTAGAAGTTTCAATGGGGATTTAAAATTAGACTTTGGTGTTGGATCTTTCAATGTTAAGGATTTAGTATTAAATAATGTTGAAGTTGATTCTGGAGTTGGGGAAGTAAGCTTAGAAGAAATAAGCTTTAATAGTTTAGATATAGAAAGTGGAGTTGGATCTGTTTCTTTAGTTACTAAGAAAAAGACAGGAGATATTTATATAAGTGGTGGCGTAGGAGAAGTTAATGTTGAACTTGGAGATATTAATGGAAATCTTAAGTTTGATGGTGGAGTAGGTAGTGCAGATATTAAAGTTCCTGTAGATGCACCTATTAGAATTAATACAAAATCAGGACTAGGAGAAGCAAATATTAGTGCTAAAACATCTAATGAAGGAAAGTATAGTTTTGACTTAGGAGTTGGACTTGGAGAAGTTACTGTTAGAAATTAATAGTGAATAAAAATAATGAATAATTTAGAATGAAGGAAATAATTTGTTCGAAATTATCAGAATTATTTTTAGAGTACTCAGCCTTATAGCTGAGTATTTTTTTTATTTATGATTTAGTATTAGGAGTTTAATATTGTATTTGCTCTTTCGGATTTATCTTTTGAGTACTTATTTAAGAAAAAGTAGAATTGCAGAGTAAATTATTATTAACGTTATAAAAATTATACAGATTATTAAATTAGTTATTAAACCATTATTTAAATAAAACTGGGAACACCTTAGTTTTAGAGTGTTGTTCTTATTGTATAAAGAACTAAAGAATGATAAAATAGAACAAAAGTTCGTTAGAAATTAAGGTGATGAAATGAAAAAAGTTAAGATATTACAAGCTGGAGATTTACATTTTGATACGCCATTTAAAGATTTAGATAAAAATATATCTGCTGTAAGTAAAGAGGAATTATTAGAAGTTTTTAGAAGAATTATTGACATTGCAATAGAAGAAACTGTGGATATCTTATTATTAACTGGTGATATTTTTGATAATATGACAGTAAATAAGAAGACTCTTATATTTATAAAAAATCAATTAGAGAGACTTAATAAAATTAAGGTGTTTATTTCACCAGGAAATCATGATCCTTATTTTGCAAAGTCATTTTATAAAATGATTAGCTGGCCAGAAAATGTTTATATTTTTAAAGGTGGCTTAGAAAGTGTATTATTAGAAGAATTTAATATAGTTGTATGGGGAGCTGCCTTTAATAGTCATCATGTAAGAGAAAGCTTAATTAAAGATATAAGAATAGATGAAAAATATACAAATATTATGGTTATTCATGGGGATATATCTAATACTGAACAAGGTAATGAGTATAATCCTATTACATTAAATGATATTAGGGAGAGTAAGCTTGATTATATAGCTATTGGTCATAGGCATAATTTTAGTGGAATACTTAGAGAAGGAAATACTTTTTATGGTTATGCAGGATGTCCTCAAGGAAGAGGCTTTGATGAATTAGAGGATAAGGGAATTATAATAGGTGAAGTAAGTAAGGGGGCTGTAAATCTAGGATTTTTAAGGACTTCTGAGAGGAATTATTATATAAGAGAATTAGATATAAGTAATTTAGAGGGATACCATGAAATCAGAGAGAAAATACTGTCTTCAATTTCTGAAGAAGAAAGAAAAAATAATTTCTATAAAATAACTCTAAAAGGTGAAGTAGATAGCTATTTAAGAATTAATGAAGAAGTAATATTACAGAATATTAAAGATGATTTTTATTATGTAAAGGTAATTGACAAGACGGATATTAAGTTAAACTTTGATGAAATAGCTAAAGATTACTCTATTAAAGGAGTTTTTGCTAAGAAGCTTTTAGAGAAAATTCAAGAAGAGGAATATGAAAAAGAAGTATTAAAAATGGCACTAAAGCTTGGAATACAATCTTTATCACAGGAGGAAGTGAATTTAAATGATTATAAATAAATTAAATATTATTTCCTTTGGTGGGTTAAAGGATAAGGTAATAGAATTAACAGACAATGTTAATTTAATATATGGAGAAAATGAAAAAGGAAAAAGTACTATTCAAAACTTTATTAGAATTTGGCTTTATGGAATGAATTCTAAAAGAACAAAGGATATAAAAAGCAATGATAGACTTAGGTTTATGCCTATAACTGGAGAGAAAATAAGAGGAGAACTTTATATAACTCATAATAATAGAAGTTATATAATTAGTCGTAGTTTTGGAGCAACTAAGAAGGAAGATACTTCTGAAATTATTGACTTTGAAACTGGAGAAGAAATATTAGATATTCCGAAAGATGAACCAGGAAGATATTTTTTCAATGTAAATTCTCAAACCTTTTATAAAACATTATTTATTAATCAGTTAGGTGTATTAATATCTAGAGATAAAGAAGAAGAAATAATAGATAAGGCAGCTAATTTACTAAATAGTGATAGTGATAATGTATCAGTGCAAAAAGCTCTAGAAAAGCTTGAAGCTATAAGAAAGTCTATAACTACACCAAGGAAGACTGGGGAGTTAGATCTTTTAAGGAATAAGTTAGAAGCATTAAATACTGAGAGGTATGAAGGATATAGATTATCAAAAGAAAATATAGATAAGGAAGAACTTTTAATATCATTAAGGGAAAGAAGAAAAGAAACTAGAAGAGAGATAAATAATCTAGATATTTATAAAAAGTATATTAAGAAAGTAAAACTTCGTAAGGAATATGAGGATATAACAGAGTATTTACGCAAAAAAGAAGAATTAAAATTAAAAGAAAAATCAATTGAAAAGAGCATTTCATCAAGAAGCGGAATATTTGATGAGGGAATAATAATCGATATAAAAAATGAAAATTCCTTATACTTAAGCTTATTAGATATGAAGGCTGAAGAAGAAGGAAAACTAAAAGAAAATAAAGAAATGTATTCTAATACTATGGAAAGCTTTAAAGGCTTATCTTTTATAGATGGTTTAACTAGTGAAGAAAAAAATAAATTTATAAAAGCAACCATGGAGAGGGAAGCATTAAAAGAAAAAATAGATACATTTGAATCTTTAAATAAGGCTATTGATGAAATAAAAAGTGATATAGGAAATAAAGAAAAGCTAATAGGTGAGTCTATAAATTTTAAAGACGTCAGAGAAGAAATTAGGGATGTTTTAATTAAGTATGAAGAAAAATTAAAAGAACTTAAGTTTAAGGCAGAAAGTTATAATAATAAAGAAGAAGTCAGTAGTTATGTAGGTACTTCTAAAAACCTTACCTATTTAGCAGTAATACTAGTTATTATTTCAGCTTTACTTATTATCTTTAAGGTAAATATATTTATTTCAATAGGATCATTAGTGGCATTAGCCTTAGTTTTATTTAAAATAATATCATTAAAATTTAATTCTAGTAGTAAGGATAATGCCAATATTAGTATTAAAAAATTAAAAGATGAAATAGAAGATTTAGAAAGAGAAATCTTTAAATATACTAAGTTAGTTTCAGCGAGTTCATATGAAAACTTTATTAAGAAGTTAAAGCTTTTTGATGATTATAATTTATATGTTGAAAAGCAAAATTTAAAGATAAGAGAAAAAGAAGCACAAATTAGTGTGCTAAATATAGACTTAGCTAAAGATAATTATGAAATTAATGAAAAGTATATAAATAATATGTTAGAAGCATCAGATGCAAGGGATATAAATGAAGTTATACTTATGTTTTCAAAGTATGAGGAGGTAAATAAGGAAGTATTAGCTTTAAAAATAGATATAGAAAAAGAAGAAAAATCAATTGAGAAATTAAGCAATGAACTAAGTATTAGAGAAAAGAGAATAAGGGAAAAGTTAGATAATATTGGACTTTCTGATATAGAATTATCTGAAGTAGAAGAAAAATTATTAGAGTTAAAGGAAAAGCTTAAACAAAGAGAAGATATATTAAAAAGCTTAGAGAGTATAAATGCTGCTTATGAAGCATTAACTAAAGATAAGGATATAGATTCTATAAAAGAAGAGCTTAAAGATATAATTAATGAAAATATTAATTACTCTTATTCATCAGAAGAAGAAATAGATAATCAGGTTTCTATAAAATCTAATGAATTAATAGAAATAGAAAAAGAAATAAAGGATGTTGAGAATTATTTAAATAATAGGTTTATTGGGAAGAGAACAATACCTCAAATTGAAGAAGAAATAAATGAAGTTAAAGAGAAAATAAAGAAGCTAGAACTACTTTTAAGATCTTGTGAAATAGCAATTGAAAATATGAATGAAACTATAAGAGAAGTTAGGGGAAACTTTGGTAGTGTTTTGAACTCTAATGTTATAGATTACTTTAAAAAGATAACTAATAATGAATATAGCGATGTTATGGTAGCAGATTCTTATGAGATGAAGGTAAGAAAAGGCAAAGAAATACTTCCAGGAGGAGCATTAAGTAATGGAGCTAATGATCAGCTATACTTATCTTTAAGACTTTCATTTATTGATATGATTTATAAGGGGGTAGAATATCCTCTTATAGTAGATGAGGCTTTTGTTCAATATGATGATTTTAGAATAGAAAGAGCACTAGATATGCTGCTTAGTACTAATTTTGCTCAGCTAATTATATTTACATGTCAGCAAAGAGAAGAAAATATATTTAATGATAAGAAGGTTAACTTTAATTATATTAAATTATAATAATGGGAATAATAGTATTGACAAGAAGAGGCAAAGATTATAGAATTATATTAGAAAATGCAAATCATTTGCAAAGAGGTGTAATATGAAGAAAAAAATTATAAGCCTTGGGTTTATACTAGTACTATTATTTTCATTATCAGCATGTGAAAGTAAAGATTTAGAAAAAAATGATGGAGAAAGATTAAGGGTTGGAGTAACCATTAATCCACTTAAGGATTTTGCTGAAACAATAGGTGGAGATAAGGTAGAAGTTTTTTCTATAATTCCAGATGGTAGTGATGCTCACAGCTTTGATCCTAAGCCTAAAGACCTAAAGGATTTAATAAATACAGATATGTTTTTATATAACGGTCTTGAAATGGAAGAGTGGATAGACTCGGTATTAGGAACAATTGAAGGAAAAGATATAAAAATAGTTGAAACTAGCAAGAATATAGATGCTATGAACATATCAGAAGAAGATGATCATTCTCATGAAGATATGGATGAAGAATCTTCAGAAGAACATAATCATGGAGGAAAAGATCCCCATGTTTGGCTTAGCTTAATTGATGCAATAAAGCAAGCAGAAAACATAAAAGACACTTTTGTTGAAGTAGATCCAGATAATAAAAACTATTATGAAGAGAACTTTGAAAAGTTAAAAAAAGAATTTACAGATTTAAATAGTGAATATGTTAATAAGTTTAATTCTTTAACTAATAAGGATTTTGTAACTGGACATGCAGCCTTCGGATATCTTTGTAGAGACTTTGGTCTAACTCAAAAAAGTATAGCTGACGTTTTTGGAGAAGGTGAATTAACTCCTAAGAACTTAGAAGATTTAATGAATTACTCTAAGACTAATAATGTAAAAACTATATTTAGTGAAGCTACAGCAAGTGAAAGAGAAGCTGAGACATTGGCTAAAGAAGTAGGAGCAAAGGTAGTTAAGATATATAGCTTAGAAACTAAAGAAGATAATATGAGCTACTTAGAAGGTATGAAGTATAATCTTGAAACAATATACAGTAATTTGAGCAATTAGCAATCAATAATGAACAATCATAGAGGTAATTCCTACGGAATTACTGAAAAATATATTGATTTTAAAAACTCCTTCGGGAGTTTTTTTCATTAATTATCAATTATTATAAGTTTTTAGTTTACTGTCAATAATTTATAAGTAAAGAGTTATTTGTAGAGCAAAATTTAAATTAATCATAAAGAATTCTTTGTAAAGTAAGTATAAGAATTATTTATAAAGTAAAATTTAAATTTACTATTAGATAAAATATAAAATATGGTAAAATAACTACAGTGAGGTGATGTGAGAATATGAGTAAAGCTCTTAATTTTTATGAAGAAGAAATATTAAAAGGCGAAAAGAAGGTTAATGAGTTAAATTCAATAATATCTAAATTATCTATTTTAAGGTTGATTATTATGCTTTTAATAGTGGGGGCAGGGTATTATTTTTATAAACAAGAGAATTTATTATTCATGGGGACAACAATAATAATTGGATTTTTAATATTTATTGTAGTTGCATTTTTCCATAATAAAAAAATTAATGAGAAAAATTATGAAGAAATATTTTTAGATATAAATAAAAGAGGAATAAATAGAATTAATGGTAACTTTAAAGAAGAAGATGAAGGAAAAGAATTTATAGATGATGATCATAATTTTACTAGTGACTTAGACATCTTTGGAAGAAACTCACTATTTCAAATGATTAATTCTACTAAAACTAAATTTGGTAGAAATAGATTATTTGAGATACTATCTCTTAAAGATAAAATTTCGAGGGAAGAAATAAATAAAAGACAAGAAGCAATAAAAGAGCTAGGTAAAAAAGTTAAATGGAGACAAAATCTCGAAGCTAAAGCTACTTTAAGGAAAAGTGGAATTAAGGATGTAAGTGATTTAATAGAGTGGAGCAAAAATTCAAGTCCAGTTAAGTTATGGTTTAAGATAGTTCCATATATGTTTATTACACTTACTCTAATATCTATTATATTAGTTATTTTAAGAGTCTTACCTGTAAGTTATTTAATATTAGTATTTATTTTAAACTATGTTGTAGTTAATGTTATAACGAAGGATTTAAAAAGTGTTATAAATTTATTTAGTAACCATAAAAAAGATATAGAAGCTTTTGCTAATTTATTGAAGCTTATAGAAGATGAAAATTTTGAATCAAAGTTACTATGTGATTTAAAGGAAGAATTAAAGGTAGATGGAACTCCAAGCTATAAGGAAATGCATGGTTTAAAAAGTTTAGTTGACTGGATAGGGGATAGTACTTCTAATGCCTACTACTTACTATTAAATGTAACTATATTATCAGATGCATTTATATTAAGAAACCTTGAAGAGTGGAGAATAAAAAATGGTAGAAAGCTTGAATCTTGGCTTAATATAATGGGAGAATTTGAGGCTTTAAGTAGTATTGCAAATTTAGATTTTGATTTTGAGAGTTGGTCTTATCCTACTATAGAAAATGAGGATATAGTTATGGGAACTAATATAGCTCACCCAATGCTTGGAGAAAAGGCTGTATCTAATAGCTTTTCATTAGCTAAGGTAAATGAGGAATATAGAAAGGTTGCTTTAATTACTGGATCAAATATGTCTGGTAAAAGTACTTTCTTGAGAACTGTTGGTTTAAATTTAATTTTAAGTTATATAGGAGCGCCAACTTGCTCAAAGAAGTTTAACTGTGGGATATTTAATATATATACTTGCATGAGAACTAAGGACAATTTAGAAGAAAGCATATCTTCTTTCTATGCTGAAATATTAAGAATAAAATTATTAATAGAAGCAGCTAAAAATGGAGAAAAAGTATTCTTCTTATTAGATGAAATTTTTAAGGGGACTAATTCTAAGGATAGACATGAAGGAGCTAAGGTTCTTATAAATCAATTAGTGAATAATAAGGCAATGGGATTAGTATCAACTCATGATTTAGAATTATGTGACTTAGAGTTAACAAGGCCATGGCTTAAGAATTATAATTTCCAAGAACATTATGAAAATAATAATATTAAGTTTGATTATAAACTTAGAGAAGGTAGAAGTGAAACACAAAATGCAGTTCATTTAATGAAATTAGCAGGAATAGATTTTGAATCATAAAAAATCAGTTAGGGATAAAATTTCATATAAAAATATACAAAAATCTAATAAAAGATTTATTTAATGGGGGGTTACTTAAAGTAACCCCATTTTTTAGTGTAAATAGTACAAATAGTAGTGAAAGAAATTGAAAAATATGGCATAATATACATATGAGTAATGTTATGTGAGGTATAAAAATGGCATTTATAGTAATTGATTTAGAATTTAATAATTTAGAGGGAATACATAAATATTATCCCAATATTTTTGCTGAAAATCCTGAGTTAAAAGGTTTAGAGTTAGATAATGAAATTATTGAAATAGGGGCAATTAAATTAGATAACTATATGAAACCTTTAAAGGAATTTAAGGCATATATAAAACCTAAGGTAATTACAGTTCTTAATCCTAAAATTTCTGAAATAACCAATATTAGTGAAGAAGATTTAAAAGATGGATTAACATTCGAAGAGGGAATAGAAAGACTCCAGGAGCTAATAGACGAAGGGGATATTATATGTTCTTGGGCAAAGGATGATATTATAGAAATTATCAATAATGCAGTTTTCTTTGAGTATAATAATTTAAACTGGCTGAAAAACTATTTAGATTTGCAAGAGTACTCTACAAAGATTTTAGCAAAGAAAAAATCACTAAGCTTGAAAAGTGCTTTAGATGAATTAAAAATTAAAGTTGATGATAGCAAACTGCATGATGCTTTAAATGATGCAGTATATACCTCAGAAGTATTTAAGAGAATTTATAACTCTAGGGTATTAAAAAATTATATTATTAAAGATATTTATAATATGCCGGCAGTAGATATTGAAAATATAAATGAATATGAGCTAGATAGAGAAAAGATAATAGAAAAGTGTCCAAGGTGTAATGTGAATCTAGAAATTGAACATGACTTTGTTCCATTAAAATGGAGATTTTTATCTTTAGGAAAATGTCCAAAGTGCAATAATAGGGTTGTTAATGAAGTTGTAGTTAAAAAGACATTTAGTGGAGAAGAAGTCTACAAGGAAGTTTCCACTATTGTAGATGAAATAGAATATATGAATTATAACTATAAAGTTAAAAAAGTGGACAATAAATTAATTAAATCTTAAAATTCAATGAGTATAAAACAATTACATTGTAAATATGTTAAAATAGATATAGGTTTCAATTAATAATTTACGCTTTAAGTTTTATAAATTATAAGTAAAAAATAATGTTAAAGTATATTACTTTAATTGAAAGCATCGATATTATAATTTTTATATAAGTTGAGCATATAATTCCATAACTAACGTATTTCACGAATGAAACATAGCTTAATAAAATAAATAAACTTTATTACAACTTATATTATTAAAAATCCATACTTATATTATAATACAAATAGGTTAAATAGAAGTAAAATTTATAAAAACTTAGAGAAATTTAAGAAATAATAATTTATTCTTAAAGAAAACTAAAGGAATTAAATCTTAAAACTACTTATTAGCAATGTGCATATAATGTTTGTACAGAGTTGCAAATCTGCGTGAGTATGATGGAAGCCATGGCTTATTCTTTCCACAAAAATGGAGAATTCTTGTATTTTGTATAATCCAATCTAAAGTATAATCTCCATCACTTTTAATAAGATAAGTAGAATAATACCTAGCATCGTAGTTCCATATAGCATCATCTAAAGGTAAAGTGTAGGTTCCATATAAGGAATTAAAAACATCTTGATCTGGAAGTAGAAGTTTTGATTCGTGTTTACTGACGTACTTAAATATTTCATCAGGTTTGATGATTGTTCTAGCTTTTATTAAATCTATAAGCATAACACCTGAATTATAATAGTCGTGTTCAGTTCCAAGTCTTACACGGTTAATTCCGTTTATTATGTCGGTGATGCCGGTATGGGATGCAGCAGCAAAGGCATAGTGATTAAGATCAATATCCCACAATGGGCGGAGCGGATTAATAACAAGTATATCAGGATCAAGATATAGAATTTTTTCCATAGAGGTTGGTAATAAGTGTGGAGCTAATAGTCGATAATACATTTCTTGTGGATATCTTTTTGAAATGGGTGCATTTTGGAATATAGTACGATCTACCTCTAGTGAAGTAAATGATACTGACTGTAAATGGCAGTATTCCTCTAGTGCTTGAAGTTCACATTGTGGAATGGCACTATGTAGTAACCACACAGATAATGACTCTTTAGGATTGTTAATAAGTATAGACTTAAGCATAGTTTTAAAAGGTTTAATATAATTTTTATCAAATGTTACAAGTAGGTTAATTTTATTATTTGCCATAGGTATCCCCTTTTCTTATAAAAATTAATAATATTTTTCCGCTTTTATTTGATAAATTATCATTGGTTTGATTCTTCACGTAAAAGTGTAATGTATTTTCAAAGCAAGGAAATGAATATCTGGCGTTCATTTTTCAACATTTTTGAGAATGTTATTTGCTCCGCTTCAAAAATACGCATAATTGTATTTTCTCCAAAAGTCTTTCCGGCTTGGGGGAGTCGGATAATTTTCAAGTGGCGAGTATTTGCTTTATTTTTTGCAAAAAAACGAAGCTGCACACTAATAATTTAGTGCAACAGCTCCAGAATTTCTTATTTATTAAGATTGAATCTCTTATTGAACTTGTCAACTCTACCGCCAACGTCAATGATTTTTTGTTTACCAGTGAAGAATGGGTGGCATTTAGAGCATATTTCCACTTTTAGTTCATCTTTAACTGAACCAGTTGTAAAAGTATTTCCACATGCACACTTAACTACAGCTTCGTTGTTGTATTTTGGATGTATGCCTTCTCTCATATTTTTCACCTCTTTCGAATACTAAAATAACCACTAAAGTATATCATAGGTGATATTTGTAGTCAAGGAGATACATAATAAAAAAATAGAACTGTTGTATTAAATTTCACAGGATTTTTTAACATATTATGCTCAGGCGAACTCGCCAGATCCAAGTCGTCTTACGCATAATATGTTAAAAGCTCCTTGAATAATTTAAACTTGTAGATGCAAGCCTAATAAAGGAAGAAATTCAGGCGAGCTGAATTTCGGTTTAATTTTGAGAAGTAAAATAATGAAAAATTAAGAATGAAAAAATTAAAAAATGAAAGAATGCATATAAAAAAGAGGTTTTGCATTGCAAAACCTCTTCCTTCATTTCTTCATCCTTTCATTTCCTTAATTTTTTCATTTTAAAATGCTTCGCATTTTAAAAATAATAATGCTATAATCTTAATATATCTAAGGAAAAGGAGACATAAATATGAGCAAATTATATTTTAGATATGGAGCAATGAATTCAGGGAAATCAACGCATTTAATGCAGGTAGCATATAATTATGAAGAACGTGGAATGAATGTAATATTACTTAAGCCTTATACAGATACTAAGGGTGGAGATAAATTAGTTTCTAGATTAGGTGTTGAAAGAAAAGTAGATTTAGTTATTAAAGAAAATGACAGTGTATTAGAAAAATTCAATTTATATAAGTCTGAAAATGGACATGTAGACTGTATTCTTGTTGATGAAGTTCAATTTTTAAGAGGGAATCAAATTGACGAACTTTTTGAACTTGCAGTAGTTCAAAATGTACCAGTTATATGTTATGGACTAAGAACAGACTTTAAGATGCAAGGTTTTGAAGGTAGTAATAGACTTCTATTATTAGCTCATAGTATTGAAGAAATGAAAACAATATGTAAATGTGGAAGAAAAGCCATATTAAATGGAAGAAAAATAAATAACAAATTTGTCTTTGAAGGTGAGCAAGTTGCAATAGATAATGTAGATGATGTTGAATATGAATCTTTATGTGGACATTGTTATTTTACATATAAAAATAATTTGTAAATAGAAAGAGTGATACAATGAAAAGGTGCGATGTGGGAGGTCAAGCTGTTATCGAGGGCGTAATGATGAGAGGCAGCAAGGGGCAAGCTACAGCTATAAGGAAGTCAGATGGGAAAATAGAAGTTGATATAAAGAAAATAGTACCTATAACTAAAAAATATAAAATTTTAAATATTCCTTTTATTAGGGGGATATTTGTGCTTATTGATTCCTTAATTACTGGAGTTGATACTTTAAACTATTCAGCTTCCTTTTTTGAAGAAGAGGAAGAAGAAAGTAAATTTGAGAAATGGCTTAAAGATAAGTTTGGTGATAAAGCAAATAATTTAATAATAGCTGGAACTATGGTGATGTCATTTGCAATAGCTATAGGATTATTTATTGCTGTTCCAACAGGAATTGCCTCAATCTTTAGTATTTTTAATTTGCATCCAATAGCTTTGAATTTAATTGAGGCTGTTATTAGAATTTTTATTTTACTTGGATATATGTATGTCATAAGTAAGATGGAGGATATCTATAGGGTATTTCAATATCATGGAGCAGAGCATAAAACTATATTTTGTTATGAAGCGGAAGAAGAATTAACAGTAGAAAATGTAAGAAGATTTGAAAGGTTTCATCCAAGATGTGGAACTAACTTCTTATTCTTAATAATGTTTGTTAGTATTTTAATCTTCAGTTTTACTGGCTGGGGTGGATTTTTTGAAAGATTAGTTTTAAGGATTGTGCTTATACCTATAGTATCTGGAATAACTTATGAATTAATTAGATGGCTTGGAAGGAGCGAAAATTTTATGTCTAGGATTATAGCTTATCCAGGGCTTAAATTACAAGAGTTAACAACTAAGGAACCAGATGATTCTCAGCTTGAAGTAGCAATTGAAGCTCTGAAGAAGGCTGAAGGTATAAAAGATAAAAACAAGAATATTGGAGAGCTTTTAGAAAATGGTTCAAAGGTTCTTAAAGATAATGATGTAGATACCTATATACTAGATGCTCAACTTCTATTAGGGATGGTATTAGGTAAGGATAAGATATACTTAATAACTAATAGAGATAAGGAAGTTTCTGTTAAGGACGAAAAAGAATATTTAAATTTAATTGAAAAAAGAAGCAAAAAGATGCCTATCAAATATATATTAGGGGAAACTGAGTTTATGGGCATAGATTTAGATGTAGAAGAAGGCGTACTTATTCCTAGAGGTGATACAGAAGTATTAGTTGAAGAAGTATTATCTCTAATTAAGGAAGATGATTCTTTAGATGTATGTGATCTTTGCTCAGGAAGTGGAGCTATTGGAATATCATTAGCTATTTTAAGAAAAAATATAAAGGTAGATGAAATAGATAATTATGATATACCAGAGAAAGTAACTAAAAGTAACATACTTAAACATGCTTTGGAAAATAGAGTTAAATTTATCAAAAGTAATCTTTTAAGGGAAGTAATAAAGCAAGAGAAGAAATACGATATAATTGTATCAAATCCTCCATATATTAAGGCTTCAGAAATTGATAATTTAATGGATGATGTTAAGGTATATGAGCCTCATATAGCATTAGATGGTGGTGAAGATGGACTTATATTTTATAGAAAAATAATTAAAGAAAGTAAACTTGCATTAAAGAATAATGGATTATTGGCCTTTGAGATAGGTCATGATCAAGGAGAGTCAGTGAAAAAACTTATGGAGGAAGAAGGTTTTTCCAATATAAGATTAGTTAAAGACTTAGCAGGTTTAGACAGAGTTTTACTAGGTTACTTTAATTGTTGATAAATTTCTACTTCTTATGATATAATATGGAGATGTAAAAAAATAAAGTACGGAGTGATATTTATGTTATTAGATAAACTGGCTTTTATAGAAAATAAATATGATGAGCTATCAGTGAAAATATCAGATCCTTCAATTATGGCTAATCAAGCTGAATGGAGAAAGCTATGTAAGGAACATGCTGATTTAGAGATTATAGTTACTGCCTATAAAGAATATAGAAGTGTTATAGATGATTTAGAAGCAAATAAGGAGATGTTATCTGAAGAAAGCGATAAAGAAATGAGAGAAATGCTTTCTGAAGAAATATCAATGTTAACAGCTAGAGAACAAGAATTAGAAAATCATATACAAATTTTATTATTACCTAAGGACCCTAATGATGAAAAGAACGTTTTTGTTGAAATCAGAGGTGGTGCTGGTGGTGATGAAGCAGCATTGTTTGCAGCAAATTTATTTAGAATGTACACTAGATATGCTGAAACTCAAAGATGGTCTGTAGAGCTTATGAGTGCTAATGAAACAGACATTGGTGGATTTAAAGAAGTTGTATTTATGATCAAAGGTCATGGAGCTTATTCTAAGCTTAAGTATGAAAGTGGAGTTCATAGAGTACAAAGAGTTCCAGACACTGAATCAAGTGGTAGAATTCATACATCAACAGCAACAGTTGCTGTACTTCCAGAAGTAGATGATGTAGAAATTGAAATTCATGAGAAAGACTTAAGAATAGATGTTTATAGAGCTTCTGGTAATGGAGGACAATGTGTTAATACTACAGACTCTGCAGTAAGAATAACACATTTACCAACTGGAGTTGTTGTTCAATGTCAAGATGAAAAATCACAGCTTAAAAATAAAGAAAAAGCTATGAAGGTTTTAAGATCTAGATTATATGAAGCAGCAGAAGCAGAAAGAAGTGCTGGTATAGCTGAAGATAGAAAGAGTCAAGTTGGTTCTGGAGACAGAAGTGAAAGAATTAGAACTTACAATTACCCTCAAGGAAGAGTAACTGAGCATAGAATAGGATTAACTCTTTATAGATTAGAATCTTTCTTAAATGGAGATATTGAAGAGGTAATTAATGCATTAATTACAGCAGATCAAGCTGAAAAGATGAAGCAAATGGGTAATACTGATGCTATTTAATAAGAAAGCCTTACATTTTTAATGTGAGGCTTTTAAAGTAGGTGTGGGAATGAAGATATTAAAAGCTTTAAAAAAGGAAAGTAGAAGAATAAAACAATTTTATGCTTTGATGATTTCACTTTTTATACTTCTTCCTTTAATAGCCTTTTTAGCACAAATAGATTCTATATTCTTATGGGGGTATTTAGGCTTATTAGAGGTACTTATAATACTAGCTTGCATAAATAAGTTAAATTATCATAGGTTAAAATTTGAATGTAGGAATAATAAATTAAAATTTAAAAGTGGTCTATTTTTTAGGGAATCAGTTATTATTTGTGATAAAGTAATGGTAGTTCATACAGATAAAGAAAAAGAAGATATGGATATAATACTAATAGCTACTATGAAATTTAGAAATAAATATTTAAAGCCTATAAATAAGAGTTTTTTAAGAAGATACCCTGAGGCTGCAGAAGAGTACATAAAAGTAAAAAAAATTAATCCTGAAGAAAACTATTATTTTCAGGTTATAAGAAGGGGAGCTTTGAAAAAATATACATTACTAAATACTATATTTAGTAATTGTGTAAAAGCTTCATATACTTCCTCAGCTATTGAAAATATAAAAATAGCTAGAGAACAAATAGAATTATAATTTATAAGTTGTAATAAATATATATGAAAGAAGGAATTACTTTTGGAAACAAAGGTGGCTATTATTAAGAATATTAATAATGATATAGAATACTTAAAAGAAGCTGCAAGTATTATATATGATGGAGGACTAGTAGCCTTTCCAACAGAAACTGTATATGGACTTGGGGCTAATGCCCTAAATGAAGATGCCGTTTTAAAGATATTTCAAGCAAAGGGAAGACCTCAAGATAATCCACTAATAGTTCATGTAGCTTCTAAAGAAATAGATGAATTAGTTGAAGATGTACCTGAAGTTGCAAAGGAGCTTATGGATAAGTTCTGGCCAGGACCTTTAACAATAATTTTAAATAAAAAAGATATAATACCTAATAGAACTAGTGCTAATTTATCTTCAGTAGGAATAAGAATGCCAAATAGTGAAATAGCATTAAAGCTAATTGAATTATCAGGATGTCCAATAGCAGCCCCATCTGCTAATATTTCAGGGAGACCAAGTCCTACAGATGTAGAAAGATGCATTGAAGATTTAAATGGTAAAGTTGATTATATCTTAGGTGGATTGCAAAGTGAGGTTGGAGTGGAATCAACTATAGTTGATTGTACTGTTATGCCACCAGTTGTTTTAAGGCCAGGTGGAATAACTTTAGAAATGTTAAAAGAAATATGTAATGAAATAACAATAGATAAGGCTATTCAAGGAAAACCTGATGAAAATCTAAAGCCTAAAGCTCCTGGAATGAAGTATAGACATTATGCTCCAAAGGCAAAATTAAAGATAATAAAAGGAAATAGAGAAAAAACTATTGAAAAAATTAATGAAATAGTACAAAATTATATAGAGAATCAAAAAAAGGTAGCTATATTATCTACGGAAGAGCTTAAAGGTGAATTTCATTTAGGAGAAATTATTTCTCTTGGAAGTGAAAGTAAGCTTAATGAAGTTGCTAGGAACTTATTTGAATCTCTTAGAAAATGTGATGATATGAAAGTTGATTATATTTTATGCCAAGCATTTGAGGAAAAGGGAGTAGGCCTAGCAATAATGAATAGATTAAATAAAGCAGCAGGTTTTGATATTATAGAAGTATAATTAGGGAGGGAGGGGGAACCTTTCCTTTTTTTTTATATAAAATTACCATAATATGGTTAGGAGGATTGTTAATGAAGAAAATAGCAGTTGGCTCGGATCATGGCGGAGTTGAACTAAAGGAAGAAATTAAGAAATTTTTAAATGGGGAAGGATATGAATTTAAAGATTTTGGAACTAATTCTACAGAATCTTGTGATTATCCAGATTATGCTCTTCCAGTGGCAGAAGCAGTAGCAGCAAAGGAGTATGATCTTGGAATATTAGTTTGTGGTACTGGCATAGGAATAGGTATAGCTGCCAATAAGGTTCCTGGAATAAGGGCTGCCTTATGTTCAGATACTTTTAGCGCTCATGCTACAAGAGAACATAATAACGCTAATATATTAACACTAGGTCAAAGAGTAGTAGGGCCTGGATTAGCTATAGATATAGTTAAAACTTTCTTAAATACAGAATTTGAAGGTGAAAGACACCAAAAGAGAATTGATAAAATATCTGAAATTGAAAAAAAATATAATAAATAATATATGATTCCATAGGAGGAGTAAAATGAGTAAAGTAACTCAAATCAATCATCCATTAATACTACATAAACTTGCATTTATAAGAAATAAGGAAACTGGTTCAAAGGACTTTAGAGAATTAGTTGAAGAAGTTTCAATGCTAATGGCATATGAAGTAACTAGAGACTTAAGCACTGAAGAAGTGGAAATAGAAACACCAATATGCAAAACTAAGTGCCAAATGCTTTCAGGAAAGAAAGTGGCTATAGTTCCAATACTAAGAGCAGGTCTTGGAATGGTAGATGGAATGCTAAAATTAATTCCAGCAGCAAAGGTAGGACATATTGGATTATACAGAGATGAAGAAACACTACAACCAGTAGAGTACTTCTGTAAATTACCTCAAGATATAGCTGAAAGAGATATAATAGTAGTGGACCCTATGTTAGCTACAGGTGGTTCAGCAGCAGATGCAATAACAATGCTTAAGAAAAGAGGAGCTAAGAATTTAAGACTTATGTGCTTAATAAGCTCTCCAGAAGGTATTGAATTTGTTCAAAATGCACACCCAGATGTTAACATATATGTAGCTGGAATAGATGAAAAATTGAATGAACATGGTTATATAGTTCCTGGACTTGGAGATGCTGGGGATAGACTATTTGGAACTAAATAGTAAAAAATAGTCTATTTGTAAAGAAGAGCTATCGGAAATTATAAAATGTTTCCATAGCTCTTTTTATTCTAATAGGCTATTGTAAATATTAGGGGTTTTAATATTTGTTTATTTATTAGCTTATGTGTATAATTAACTTAATAGAATACAGATAATAAATATATTAATGTGCTGTCGCACAATGTAAAAAGAAAAATGAAAAATTAATGAAAAGCTCCTACTGGAGTTTAAAAAACTTTCTACAAGAATTACATAATTAATTTTTCATTTTTAATTATTAACTGTTAATTATTAATTTGGCTGCTTATTAAACAGCCTTATCAGGAGGACACTTTAATGGAAAAGAAGAAGATAATAACTATATTTGGGACTAGGCCAGAGGCTATAAAAATGGCTCCTTTAGTTAAAGAATTAGAAAAAAGAGAAGGTATTGACTCTAAAGTTTGTGTTACAGCTCAACATAGAGAGATGTTAGATCAAGTTTTAGGTTTATTTGATATAAAGCCAGATTTTGATTTAAATATAATGAAGAGTAAGCAAACTTTAACAGGTATAACTAATAAGGTTTTAGAAGGACTAGAAGAAGTATTTGCAAATGAAAAACCAGATATGATATTAGTTCATGGTGATACAACAACAACTTTCTCAGGAGCTTTAGCTGCTTTTTATCAACAAATTAAAGTTGGTCACGTTGAAGCTGGACTTAGAACTTTTGATAAGTATTTTCCGTTTCCAGAAGAAATGAATAGAAAATTAACAGGTTCTTTAGCTGATTTACATTTTGCTCCTACTAAAGGTTCAAAGTCAAATCTTTTAAGGGAAGGTATAAATGAAAAGGAAGTATTTATTACAGGAAATACTGTTATAGATGCAATGCTTCATACAGTAGAAGAAGATTATGTTTTTGAAAATGAACTTTTAAATAAGATAGATTTTAAAAATAAGAAAGTTATTATGATAACGGCTCATAGAAGAGAAAACTGGGGGCAAGGAATTGAAAATATTTGTGATGCCTTAAATAAAGTTGTGGCAGAAAATGAAGATGTAGAGTTAGTATATCTTGTTCATTTAAATCCTGTTGTTAAAGATGTAGTTAATGCAAAGCTTGGAGGAAAAGAAAGAATACATTTACTTCCACCATTAGATACAAAAGAAACACATAATTTAATGAATAAGTGCTTTATGGTAATGACTGATTCAGGTGGATTACAAGAAGAGGCACCTCATTTAGGTAAGCCAGTTTTAGTATTAAGAGATGTTACTGAAAGGCCTGAAGCTGTTGAGTATGGAACTGTTAAGTTAGTTGGAACTGATATTGATAAGATAGTGAATAGTGCAAACACATTAATTAATAATGAAGAAGAATATTTAAAGATGAGCAAGGCTGCTAATCCATATGGAGACGGATTTGCATCTAAGAGAATAGCTGATATTATAGAAAATTATTTCGATTTAAGAAGAATAGAAATTGAGGAATTTTTAAGATAATATAGAAAATTTAGAATAATTGGGTTGATAATAAGGAATAAAGTGGTATAATTAAGTTGTGTTAATTGTTTAACAAGTTTGACAATTTATAATAGTTTATAAAAAGGAGAGATAAATATGAGAGAAGTTGTAATTGCGAGTGCAGTAAGAACAGCTATAGGTTCTTTTGGAGGATCATTAAAGGATGTATCAGCAGCTGATTTAGGTGCATTAGTAATAAAAGAAGCTTTAAATAGAGCCGGAGTAAAAGGCGAGTTAGTTGAAGAAGTATTGATGGGAAATGTTATACAAGCTGGTTTAGGACAAAATGTTGCTAGACAAGCAGTTATTAAAGCAGGATTACCAGTAGAAGTACCAGCAATGACAATTAATAAAGTCTGTGGATCAGGTCTTAGAACAGTTTCTTTAGCAGCGCAAATAATAAAAGCAGGAGATGCTGATATTATAGTTGCTGGAGGAATGGAAAATATGTCACAAGCTCCATACTTATTAAAGTCATCTAGATGGGGACAAAGAATGGGCGATGGAAAAATGGTTGACTCAATGATAAATGATGCATTATGGGATGCTTTTAATAATTATCATATGGGTGTTACAGCTGAAAACATAGCTAAAGAATGGAATTTAACTAGAGAAGAGCAAGATGAATTCGCAGTTAATTCTCAATTAAAAGCTGAAGCAGCAATTAAGTCCGGAAGATTTAAAGATGAAATAGTACCAGTAGTTATTCCTCAAAGAAAGGGAGAACCAAAGGTATTTGACACAGATGAATTCCCAAGATTCGGAGCAACAATAGAAGGAATGGCTAAGTTAAAGCCTGCATTTGTAAAAGATGGTACAGTAACAGCAGCTAATGCATCAGGAATAAATGATGGAGCAGCAGCATTTGTAGTTATGAGTGCTGAAAAAGCAGAGGAACTAGGAATAACACCTTTAGCTAAGATAGTATCTTATGGACAAAAGGGATTAGATCCAGCTATAATGGGATATGGACCTTTCCATGCAACAAAGAAAGCTTTAGAAGTTGCTGATTTAAAAATTGAAGATTTAGATTTAATAGAAGCTAATGAAGCTTTTGCAGCTCAAAGTTTAGCTGTAGCTAAAGATTTGAAATTTGATATGAGCAAAGTTAATGTAAATGGTGGAGCTATAGCGTTAGGACATCCAGTTGGAGCATCAGGTGCAAGAATTTTAGTTACATTACTTCATGAAATGCAAAAAAGAGATGCTAAAAAAGGTTTAGCAACACTTTGCATAGGTGGAGGAATGGGAACAGCTCTTATAGTTGAAAGAAAATAATTAATATTTAGGATGTATCAAAATTGAAAATGGTTGATACATCCATTTTAATATTTATGATAGTATTTTCAATGCTAGGCTTTATCTAGTTTTTTTATTTTGCTAATATAATAGTTAAAAAATAAAAGCTTCTAATAATATAAGTTAAAGTGACTTTAAGTCTTAAAAACTTATCTTATATTATTGGAAGCTTTATTTTAAGGAGTATGATTTGATATCGATATATGTTAAGAATTATGATTTAATATTGGGATGTTTTTTGAATTATTATTATGATTTAAGATAATAATAATTAGGAATATATAAATGTAAAAAATATAAGATAAATTAAATGAATTTTATTAAAAGCAATTATGCATAATTATTATTGTAAAAAGTGACAGTTACGAATAAGTATTTAATCTAACTATAAAAATATTAAAAAAATTGCTTATTATTACAAAAATAATAAGTTGTAAATGTTAACAGTGTTTTGAATATTATATTGCAATTAAGATGAATTTTCAGAAAAATGAATTAAAATTAATAATTCTAACTATATTTTAAGTAAAATGAAAAGATAATGAATTTACTTAAGCAATTCAAGTTTAAATTGATGTAATCATATTAAACTAGTAATTAATACTTAAAACAGCAAAATTTGAAGTTTTCATTAATATTTACATAGGTCTATAATAACAAGAGTTAGTTAGAGGTGAGGATAAAATGAGTAGAGAAATGAAATTAGTTATACTTAAGATGATAAAATATGATTTAATTGCAGGTTTCATTTTTGTACTTGCATTATCCTTTAGCTTCAATATAAAAGTGGCCCTTATTTTTTTTCTAGGATTAATGGTATCTTTAGTAAATACAATAGTAAGTGGAATATTTATTGAATATTCTTTGCTAAAAAGCAAAAAACTACTACTACCTCTTAGTTATTTTATAAGGATAGCTGTTATTGTTTTAGTAGCATTGCCATTTTTAGATAATTTAATACAACTTTTATCATATATTTCAGGATATTTAGCCCATTTTGTATTTGTTGTAATCTATTGGGTTAAGAATGGGAAAGGAAGTGATTAGGTGGAACCTCTAGAACCAATATGGTCTTTTTATGTTGGACCCATGAAAATTGATATAGTCCCAGAAGTAGTAATGCAATGGGTAACTATTCTTATTATTGCAGCTGTTGCAATATGGGCAACAAGGAATATGAAACTTAGACCTAATAAAAAGCAAGTGGTGGTAGAGTCTATTTATACTACATTTAAAAATGTAGTAACAGCTAATATGGGGGAGGAATTTTTAGATATTATTCCCTTTATAGGAAGCTTAGCAGTATTCTTATTATTTATGAATTTAATTGGTTTATTTGGACTCCCAGTACCAACAAAAAGTTTTAGTGTAACAGTAGGTGTAGCGTTAATAACTTTCTATATGGTTCAATATTACACTATTAGAAAGTATGGTTTAAAAAGTTATTTTAGAGGATATACAGTTCCTCTTGCAATAATAACACCAATAAATATATTGGAAAGAATAATGCTTCCAGTTTCATTAGCGCTAAGATTATTTGGAAATATACTTGCTGCAACTTTTTTAGTTGAGTTATGTTATGAGGCATTAGGTCATATAGGATTTATAGCGCAACTTGGAATACCAATACCATTACATGCGTACTTTGATATCTTTGATGGTGGTATTCAAACAGTTATATTTATTATGTTAACTATGATAAATATAAAAATGATAGCAGAGCACTCAGGAGAGACTGAGCACTAA
>NZ_JAWGSV010000007.1:0-33392 GCF_032552055.1 Clostridium sp.
AATTTAAGAATAGTATTTCTTTTACAAATAATTAAATTTATATTACTTGAAAATGTAGAGGATTTCTTTTAATATATAATATAGATACTATAAGGAGGCATTATATTATGAGCAATGTTTTATTTACAATAGCATATTTTGCAATTACAATTGGATTAATGATTTTATTATTCACTTTTGGTAGAAAATATGTATTTTCTAGAGTAAGAATAAATAAATGGATTCCGTTAGCTATATCTTTAGTATTATTTGCAACTCAATTTATTATAAAAATTAATAATATGTGGATTAGTATGGCACTTACTTTAGTTATAGTTTGGTTCTTTATGTGGTTTATTGATATTCAAAGTACTGGTGGACCAAAGAAACAAGAGAAGAAAATAGAAATTAGACCTAAAGCTAAACCAAATAGAGCAAAACATATTCAAAATCAAAAAAAATAGAGTTTTGAAGTAAACATGGCATGCAATTATTGCATGCCATGTTTACTTTCATTAATAGAATTATTTATAAAAATAGGAGAACTAAAAGCTATTTTATTATCATCTTCGATAATCTTAATTAAGTACCAACTTTCATTTTCCTCTCTATTATGTTCATAAAAATACTTAATACTATTCAAACCTATATTTTCAATTGTTTTTATTGTCTTACCTTTATTAGTTATAATTTGTATTTCTCTTATTTTGTATCTTATATCTTCAGAATAAATCATAAAACGTATCTTATTACTATTAATAGAAACTTCTTCTCCCATAAATCCATTATTAGCTGTAAAGTATAGTTTTAAATACCGTGACTCTGTAGAGAAAGTTCTTCTTTCACGAAAGGCAGAGATTATATTACTTGTTGATAGGCTATTACACAAACAAACTGTTAAGTTTTCAGAATCACCAAAGTTAATTTTGTGGTTATCTTGGCCGTTGATAGCTCCAAGCTTCCATCCTGCATCTAATAAACTAAAATAGTATTTATCATGTCTTGTATATTTGCTAGAAGGGTTTCCATTACCTACTTCTACTGATGTTATTAATTTATTTAAAATCGGATTATATGGTAAATTAATAATGTTCTTATGAGGATGATTTATTGAAATAAAGGAATCTTCATTATTAAGCATCCACAATACTAAAAATCGCAAATCATGAACTACACCAGTAAAGAAGCTTTCAGAATTAATAATATTTAAATCTCCGAATTGAGAAGTTTTACATTCAAAACCAACAATAGGAAGGAAATTATCAATTTTCTTTTTTATTTTTGAAGCATATATCTTTGTACCTTCATATTTATCATATTTAGAATCCTTTATTTTAATTTCCTTAGATAAATGAGAATTATGATCTGTAATAAATAAGAAATTTAATCCAGCTCTATATGCATATTCATAAGCTTCTATGGGAGAACCCTTGCCTGTAGAAAATTCTGTATGGCAATGAGGAATACCATAATAGTACTTTATATTAGATTTATCAAATTCTTTTATTTCTTTTATTTTTTTTCTTCCCAAAATAAGCCCCTTATAAATTATTATCTATCTATATATAGTATTTAATAAGTGGAAATAATGACAATAATATTAATCAGTGATAAAATAACTTTAAATATATAATTAGAGGGTGATTAAATGATTTTAGAATTTAATGGTATTAAACCTGTTATAGATAAGACTTGCTATATTTCTCATAGTGTTGATATAATAGGTGATGTTGTAATTAAGAAGAATGCAAATATTTGGTTTGGAACTACAATTAGAGGAGATATGAGTAATATTTTCATTGGTGAAAATACTAATATTCAAGAAAACTCAGTAGTACATGTAGATTTTAAACTTGGAACATATATAGGAAATAATGTTACTATAGGACATCGAGCTATTATACATGGATGTACTATATCTGATAATGTTTTAGTAGGAATGGGATCTATTATATTAAATGGAGCTAAAATTGGAAAAAATACTATAATAGGAGCAGGATCTTTAGTAACTCAAGGAAAAGAGTTTGAAGATGGAGTTTTAATTATGGGAAGTCCAGCAAAAGTTGTAAGAAAGCTTAATGAAGATGAAATAAAAAGCATAGAAAAATCTGCAAGTAATTATGTGGAGATTAGCAGAAAATACATGGAAAACAAGGAGAAATAATGATTAATATAGGTGAGTATAATTTATTAGAAGTTAAAAGAGAAAAGGACTTTGGATTTTATTTAGGAGATGCAGGAAGAGAGACTGTACTTTTACCTAAATCAGTTCTTGAAGGAAGAAAAATTGAAGTTGGGGATAATGTGGAAGTATTTGTATATAGGGATTCTAAAGATAGACCTATAGCAACTTTCAAAAAGCCTTTAGTAACAGTTGGTGAAGTTGGTTACTTAAAGGTAGTATTTCAAAGCGAATTTGGAGCATTTGTAGATTTTGGATTAGATAGAGATATCTTTGTACCTTTAAAAGAGCAAAGATTTAAATTGCATACTGGAACTAAGTACCTATTTTATATTTACTTAGATAAGACAGGAAGACTTGCAGCGACTACAGATGTAGAAAATTATATTCTTAATGCAAAAGAAGAAGGTGTTGAATATAAGGTTGGAGACGAAGTAGTAGCTCAAGTTTATGGAAAGACTGAAAATGGCTCAGTTCATGTAGCTATAGATGGAAAATATAAAGGGCTTATTTTAGCAAATGAATATTATACAGAAATATATCCAGGAACTGAAATGAAGCTTAGGGTAAAGAGATTATATGAAGATGGAATAATAGGAGTTACTCCAAGAAAGACTAGATTAAATGAAAGAGATCAAATTAAAGAAGATATTTTAAAATATCTAAAGAAAAATGGTGGATTTATGCCATTTAATGATAAGTCATCTCCAGAAGATATTAAAGCTACTTTTAATACAAGTAAGAATTACTTCAAAATGGCTTTAGGTGGTCTTATGAAGGATGGTAAAATAGTTCAAGAAAAAGAAGGAACTAAGTTAATATAGTATAGTACGGTGTAGAATGGCTGAATCGAAGATTATTTAAACTTCGATTCAGTCAAATTTATTTCTCGAGATACAGATTTGTTAGATTATAGATATTTAAGAGGATAAGTATATTATTTTTAGGGAGACAGCTTTTTCTTGAATTTGAATAATGCAAATTAAAACGAAAATTATAAAGGTTAGTCCTATAGATAAGGTTGACATTAAAAAAAATCAATGATATAATCGTATAGCAATTAATAATAATGACATGGAATGTTACTGGTTATGCAGGCTTTACCAAATTATTAATAATATTTATCTGGAAATAGATGTTATTTTATTTGAGTATAGTCTTTTTTTATACTCAAAAATCTTTGAAGGGGAGGAAGTCAATGAAGATAGATAAAATAATAAATAATAATTTAATTAGAACATTTGATAAGAATGGCAAAGAAGTTCTTGTTATGGGATGTGGTTTAGGTTTTCAAAAGAAAATCGGTGATATCATAGATCAAAGCAAGATAGAAAAAATTTATGCTATTGAAAATAGAAATGATTGTAATAAATTAATGACTTTACTTTCAGAAATCCCTTTAGAGTATATTCAAGCTTCAAATGAAATAATTTCTTATGCAAAGTATTCATTAGGTAAAAAATTAAACGATAACATTTATATTTCGTTAACAGACCACATTAGTTTTGCAGTAGAAAGATATAAGCAAGGATTAAACTTTAAAAATGCTTTGTTATGGGAAATAAAAAGATTTTATAATCATGAGTTTTTAATTGGTAAAGAAGCATTATCAATTCTAAAGAAACGTTTAAATATTGAGCTTCCTGAAGATGAAGCAGCATCTATAGCAATGCATATAGTTAATGCTCAGCTTAATTCAAAGGATATGAATGATACTTTAGATATAACAAAGATGATTCAAAATGTTTTAAATATAGTTAAGTTTCATTTTAATATAGAATTAGATGAATACTCCCTTCATTATGAAAGGTTTATAACTCACTTAAAGTTCTTTGCACAAAGAATGATTAGTGGAAAAACTATGAAGAGTGATGATACTAATTTTTGTGAAATGATAAAGATTCAATATAAAGATGCATATTTATGTGTAGAAAAAATTGAAAAATATATTTTAAAAGAATTTGAACATACACTTTCAGATGAAGAAATGATGTATTTGACAGTACATATACAAAGAATAATAAAAGAAGATTAATTTTAGTAGGATTGTTACTAGTAATGTAGGCTATACCTAGGAATTATAGATTTTGAGTACTCATCTATATTTCTTAGGTTTTTTATATTATATATGATTTTTAAAGAACATAGATAATATATGATAAATAAAAGCTTAGTATGAAAGGTAGTTACCGTAAGCAGAATAATTTCTGTATTATGGGCTTTACTTCATTAGAATTTATATATTTTAAATGGAGGAATAAAAAATGGATTATGCAATAGTTGCAAAAAAAATATTAGAACAAGTTGGAGGGGAAAGTAATGTTAATGCTGTAATGCACTGTATGACAAGACTTAGATTCAACTTAAAAGATGAAAGCATAGTAGATGATGAAGGCGTGAAAAAAATAAAAGGTGTTATGGGAGTAACTAAAAACGGTGGACAATATCAAGTAATTATAGGAAATAGTGTAGGAACATGCTATAAAGAACTAATGAAGCTTGGAAATTTCAAAGAAGAAAAATCAAATGAAGTGAAAGAGAAAAAAGGAATATTTGATACAATATTAGATGTTGTTTCAGGGTGTATGTCTGCAACAATGCCAGCTATTGTTGGTGCAGGCATGATAAAAGTTTTATTAGTTATATTACCAATGATGGGTATATTATCAAATACTAGCACAACATTTAAGTTATTAAATGCTTTAGGAGATGCAACATTTTATTTCTTACCACTAATATTAGTAATGTCATCATCTAAAAAGTTTAATGTAAATCCATATACTTTAGCAGCAGTAATTGGGGTTATGTTATATCCAGATTTTATAGGACTTGTTGATTCAGGTGAAAAAATAACATTATTTGGATTACCTGTAGCTGCAGCTGGGTATAAATATTCAGTGATTCCAGTAATTATGATGGCTTGGATTATGAAATATGTTGAAAGCTTCACAGAAAAAATTACGCCAGAATTTACAAAGAACTTCTTAAAACCAATGTTAACATTATTAATTGCTCTTCCAATTGCTTTAGTAGTAATTGGACCAATAGGTTTCTATGCTGGTGAAGCATTGTCAGGTGGTATGCTATTTATTTATGAAAAAGCTGGATGGCTTGCTCTTGCAATAATGGGGGCTTTAATGCCACTTATAGTTATGACAGGTATGCACTGGGCCTTCATTCCAATAGCAATAATGAATATAGCAAACATTGGATTTGATACTTTATTATTACCTGCTATGTTAGTTGCAAACTTAGCACAAGGGGCAGCATGTTTAGCAGTTACTTTAAAATCTAAAAACAAAGACTTAAAGCAAGTTGCTAGTGCTTCAACAATATCAGCATTAGTTGCAGGTGTTACAGAGCCAGCTATGTATGGTATTACTTTAAAATATAAAAAGCCTTTATATGCATGTATGATTTCAGGTGGAGTAGCAGGTTTATATGCAGGTTTTGTTGGATTAAAAGCTTTTGTATTTGCAGCACCATCACTTGTGTCAATAGTTCAGTTTATAGATCCAAAGGGTGGATCAAACTTTATTAATGCATTAATAGTTGCAGCTATAGCAACTGTAGGAACATTTGTATTGACTTGGGTACTTGGCTTTGAAGATCCAGTAAATGCAGAAGATGAAGAAATAAAAGCAGATATGGATGAAGCTAAAGCTATATCAAACACAATAGTATTATCACCAATTGAAGGAAAGGCAGTATCTTTAAAACAAGTTAATGATATTACATTTAGTGAAGAAATAATGGGTAAAGGTGCAGCTATAATACCAACTGTAGGAAGAGCTATTGCACCTATTGATGGAGTTGTTTCAGCATTATTTGAAACAAAACATGCTATTGGATTAACTTCAGATAATGGAGCAGAAATACTAATTCATATAGGATTGAATACAGTGAAACTAGGTGGGAAATACTTCACAGCACATGTAAAGAGTGGAGATAGAGTTAAGGCTGGGGATTTATTAGTAGAATTTGATATTAAAGCAATTAAGGAAGAAGGATACGAAGTAATTACACCAGTACTTGTTACAAATTCACATGATTATAGTGATATATTATCTTATATAGATAGAGATGTTAAAGAAAAAGAAGAGTTAATAAAAGCAATTAAATAAGAGGAGGTGTTTTAAATGATAAGATTTCCAGAAAATTTCTTATGGGGTGGAGCTACAGCAGCTAACCAGTTTGAAGGAGCATATAATGAAGATGGTAAAGGATTATCAATTCAAGATGTGATGCCAAAAGGAATAAAGGGACCTGTAAGTGAAGGCCCAACAGAAGATAATATGAAGCTTATAGGTATAGATTTTTATAATAGATATAAAGAAGATATAAAGTTATTTGCAGAAATGGGCTTTAAAACTTTTAGAATGTCTATTGCTTGGTCAAGAATATTTCCAAATGGTGATGATAAAGAACCAAACGAAAAAGGATTAGAGTTTTACGATAAAGTATTTGATGAACTAGCTAAGTATGGAATAGAGCCATTAGTTACTTTATCACATTATGAAACTCCACTGGCATTAGCTAAAAATTATGATGGATGGATAGATAGAAGACTTATTGGATTCTTCGAAAATTATGTTAGAACAGTATTTACAAGATATAAAGATAAGGTAAAATATTGGTTAACATTTAATGAAATAAACGCAGCATTACATGCACCATTAATGAGTGCTGCTATATGGACTCCAAAAGAAGAATTAAGTAAGCAAGATTTATATCAAGCTATGCATCATGAACTAGTTGCTAGTGCATTAGCTGTTAAAATTGGTCATGAAATAAATCCAGAATTTAAAATCGGATGTATGATTTTAGGAGTGCCGAATTATCCATTAACTCCACATCCAAGTGATATAATAAAAGCTATGGAGCAAGATAGAGAAATATTATTCTTTGGAGATATTCATGTTAGAGGAGAATATCCAAAATATATGAATAGATACTTTAAAGAAAATAATATAGAAATTAAAATGGAAGATGGAGATAGCGAAATACTTAAAAATACAGTAGACTTTATTTCATTTAGTTACTATATGAGCACATGCGCTACAGCTGATCCAGAAAAGGCTAAGGGAGGATTAGGTAACATTATTTCAGGTGTACCAAATCCATATTTAGAAGCATCAGAGTGGGGATGGCAAATAGATCCACAAGGATTAAGATATATTCTTAACTTCTACTATGATAGATATCAAAAACCATTATTTATAGTTGAAAATGGACTTGGAGCCGTAGATGAATTAGTTATAGATGAAAATGGAAATAAAACAGTAAATGATGATTATAGAATCAATTATTTAAACGATCATTTAGTTCAAGTTGCTGAGGCGATTGAAGATGGTGTTGAGCTAATGGGATATACTACTTGGGGATGCATTGATTTAGTATCTGCATCAACAGCCGAACTTAAAAAGAGATACGGATTTATTTATGTTGATAGAAATGATGATGGAACTGGAAGCTTAGAAAGATATAAGAAAAAGAGCTTTAACTGGTACAAAGAAGTTATAGAAACAAATGGTGGAAGCTTAAAAAAATAATATAATAAATAAAGCTATGAATATCCAATTAATTTTAACGGTATTCATAGCTTTTATTTAATTTTGAAAAGATTTTTTAGATAAATTAAGAAAGATATTTTCAAAGTGTTGAAAAAGAAATATCAAAATGATACAATTGAAATGTAAAGGATTAGAAAAAATTGAATTTATTATATAAAGGGTGGTATTGAGATGAATAGAAAAGTAAGAATAGGAATTGATGTTGGGGGAACATTTACTGATGCAGCTGTGATAGATAATGAAACATATGAAATTATAGCAAAAGATAAAATTCCAACTACTCATCATGCTGAAGAAGGGGTAGCAAAGGGAATAGTTACAGTTATAAATAAAGTATTAAAAGATAATAGAATTTCTCCAGATGATGTTGTATTTATTGCTCATGGTACAACCCAAGCTACTAATGCTCTTTTAGAAGGTGATGTAGCTAAAACTGGTATTATAGGTATGGGGAGAGGTTTTGAAGGTGAAAGAGCAAAGGGTGAAACAAATGTTGGAGATGTTGAACTAGCTGCTGGAAAATATCTTCATACAGTTCATAGTTATATAGATTCAGGAAATTTAAGTGATGAAAGAATTAAAGATGCTATTTTAAAATTAAAGTCTAATGGAGCAGAGGTAATAGTTGCTTCAGAAGCATATTCAGTGGACAACCCTGAAAATGAAATTAAGGTAATTGAAAGTTGTAATAAAGAAGGTTTATATGCTACTGGTGGATATGAAATATCACAGCTATATGGGTTAATGGCTAGAACAAGAACAGCTGTAGTTAATGGAGCTTTAATTCCTAAGATGATGGAAACTGCAAATATGACAGAAAAATCAGTTAAAAATGCCAATATTAAAAAGCCACTTATGATAATGAGATGTGATGGTGGTGTTATGACTGTAGAGGAAGTTAGAAAACGTCCAATATTAACAATGTTATCAGGTCTTGCAGCTGGCGTTGCTGGTGCACTTATGTATGAAAAAGTTTCAGATGGTATATTTTTTGAGGTAGGAGGAACATCAACAGATATATCTGTTATAAAAGATGGGAAAGTAATGATTAAAAATGCAGAGGTTGGAGGCCATAAGCTTTACTTAACATCATTAGATGTTAGAACTCTTGGTATTGCAGGAGGAAGTATGATTGTTGTTGAAAATGGTAAGATAGTTGATGTTGGACCAAGATCAGCTCATATTGCTGATAAAGAATATGAAATTTTTGCAGATGAAAGTAAAATGTCAAATCCTAAAGTTAAATATATAGCACCAAGAAAAGATGATAAAGCTAATTATGTAGCAATTGAATGTGATAATGGGTATAGTTATGCATTAACAGTAGCAGGAGCTGCAAATATATTAGGATATGTTCCAGAAAATGATTATGCAAGGGGAAATGATAAAGCTGGAAGAAAAGCCTGGGAAGTATTAGCAAAGGAAATAGGAATATCAGTAGAAGAAGCATGTACTCAAGCTATGAATATAGCTATTAAAAAAGTTAAGGTTATAGTTGAAAATTTAATTAAAGAATATGATTTAAATACTTCAATTATAAGATTAGTTGGTGGTGGAGGTTCAGCTTCAATTATTACACCTTATTTAGGTGAAATGATGGATATGAAATTTAATATTGCCAAAAATGCTCCATATATATCTACCATAGGTGTTGCCCTAGCTCTTGTAAGAGAACAGGTTGAAAGAAATGTAGCCAATCCAACAGAAAATGATATTAGAAGAATAAGAGCTGATGTTATGGAAGCAGTAACTAAAGCAGGAGCAAATCCAAGTACTGTTGAAATTTCAATAGAAGTAGATTCACAAAAAAATATCTTAAGAGCTGTAGCAACAGGTGCAACTGAGCTTAGAACTAAGGATTTAAACACTGCTAAAAAGACTGATGAGGAATTAAAGGAAATAGCAGTAACAGCCACAGGAGTCCAATGTGAAGAAATTGAATTAGTAGCTAAGACTGGTAGATGGAATGCTTTTACAGCTAATAAAATAGAAAAGAAATTATTTGGATTAGTAAAGAAGAAAAAATATCTTGTAAGAGTTATTGATAATGAAGGGGTAATAAGACTTCAAAAAGATAATGGAAAGATATTGATGGTAACTAAAGGAGATGTTAACTATAGATTTTCTGAATTTGTAGACCATATGACCACATATTCTGATGCTGGTGGAATTCTTCCTAAGGTATATTTATTTTTTGGGGAAAAACAAGTAGATTTATCAGGAATGACAAGTAAAGAGCAATTAATATCTGTTGTTAATATGGAATTGGAATTTATTGATGAAGATAGCCCAATTATTGCGGTAGCTTCAAGGGAAAATTAGTAAGAATAAAAATGGAGAGCTAGGAATTAATAGCATAAATTGTGTTAGTCCTAGCTTTACTAGATAAGAAATATAATATTTAAACCTTTATTGAGAAGAGTTGAATTTAGGTGATTAAGGCAACTGATTGGTAAAAATAGTAGCATTAAGAAATAATATAAATTATAATGATATATGGAGTAGAAAATATTTGGGTTGTCTTTTAATAGTAGTAAAATATGAATTGAAAGATTGAAGAGTTTATATTGAATGTGTTGGAATTAGAATGTGTAAGACATCATAGATGTACTTATTATTTGCATTAGATATACGAAAGTCAAATATAAATTTTACTAATAAATTATAAAATAAAGGTATGTGAATATAGTGATGATGGTAAAGGATAAAAGTGACTTAACTAAGTCAGAGGTTAAGATATTAGATTATTTACAAGAGTATATGAATAGTAGTATATATATGACAGTTACAGAAATTGCAAATAACTGTGGGGTAGGTGAAGCCACTGTCACGAGATTTTGTAGAAAATTAGGCTTTAGAAGTTTTCTTGAGTTTAAAATGACAATGGTACAAGAGTTTCAAAATAAAGGTATAACAGAAGATGATATAAAAGAAGAAGCTGTTTTACCAGAGGATTCTGTAGAGTTAATAGCAAGGAAGCTAGGAGATTCTATTAGCAGTACAATATTTAATAATTTAAAGGCGCTTAATTATGATTATATTGAAGAGGCTACTAATAGAATTTTAAAGGCAAATAAAATATACTTTGTTGGAGTTGGATACTCAGGGGTATTGGCAGAAGATGCTTATTATAGATTTATGGATTTAGGGCTAAATTGTAGTTATTTTAGAGATATAAATGCATTATCAGCAGTAAGTAAATTTTTAAAATCTGATGATGTAGTTATAGTTATTTCACGTAAGGGAAATACTGCTGAAATAAATTCTGTAATTGAAAATATTAGAGAAAATAAAGTTAATGTTATAGCTATTACTGAAAATTTGTTATCAAAATTAGCTAGAGTAAGTGATATTACTATTAACTATAATTCGCATAAAGTTGAAGTAGATGATAAAGTCGTACAAAGTAAAATTATAGAAAAATATGTATTAGAATTATTATATTTAAATGTAGTTAGAAAGAATTCTATCAAATAAATTTTAAATGCTATCAGTTTAAAAGCGATAATACTTTTAAACTGATAGCATTTTCGTTTTAATAAAAATAATTTTCAAATGTGGAATTAAAATTCAAAAAAATGAAAATATACTATCAAAAACTATTGCTAAACGTTTTCAAGGGTGGTATTATTAATATATAGTAAAAAATGGATGAAAAGTTAATTTATATTAATTCTTTCTCAAAGACTAGCAAAGTTAATAACAAATTTCAATAAGCTTATGGAATGTAACAAAAGATGTAAACAATATTCATTTAGAGTTTTGACTTAAAATAAGAGTTATTATTTTAAGGGTTTATGACCCACATAATTAAAAAATGAGGGGGAAAAGAAAAGTGATCAGAAAAAGAAAAAAAATCATGTGTATTTTAGCATCAGTAGTTATAGCAGTAGGAGTTTTAAGTGCTAATGTAAGCGCAAATGTTGAAAAAGTACAAGGTAGTAATGTTGCGGATAGTATTAATGCGAGTATTCCAGAAGTAGTAAAAGAGGAAAATACTCCAAATCTTGAACTAATGTATGAAGTATATATTGAAAACAGAGACGGTGGAAGTATATATCAACAATATCCTGATGGGACAACAAGAACAATGGGAAATGTAATACGCGCAGGTAAATATTCAGCTGATTCTTCAGCAGGTTTTTGGGCCTCACATTATGATGCTGGTAATGATGGTAGTCACTCTTGTATAACTGCAACTGCTTCAAATAATGTACACATAAGGGTGGGTCCTAATGAAAGTTATGATCCAATAAAGGCTGCAGAAATAACTAAAGAGTCAGTTCCAAGTTTATCACCAAAGGATATAGAAGCTGCAGGTGTATGGATGCCTAAGCAATTTACAATAGGTACTGAGGAAGATTATTCCTTTGCAGCAATAAATAATACAGCAGGCTTCGCTGACAATATTATTTATACAGATATGGCTGGAGGAACAGAAATATTTGGAGGTATTAGTGGAGCCTTTGTTGGAAACCCAGTACACTTCTTAGATAGTGATGGAGAATGGAAGTCATTAGATTACTATTACAATGGTTCTTATGATAAACCAATACCAGAAGATTTAAAGATAATAGTAAGTAAGCCTTCAATAGATATTGGTTCACCTACTAGTATAGAATTTGAAAACTGGGCAGCTGGAGATACAGTAAATGGTGAATATAAAGATACTAATGGTAGAGTACTATTAAATTACGAAGATGGTACATCAAAACATATAGCAGATATAATTCAAAGAGTTAAGGGTACAGGAAGATTTGGTGGAAGTGAATATTCACATGTTGGTACATTTAGGGCAAGTCATCCAGGTGTAATTTGTTTATCGACTTCACCTAAAACTGGTAGAACTAACTGGGGAAGTGCTTCTCATTACTCAGGTGGAATTCAATTAGTTCCAGCAAATCATGCAAAATTCTTGGCTTATAACGTTGATCAAAAAGCATTTATAGATGGACAATTTAATCAACAACCACACTATGGAATAATAGGAGCTGTAGGCTCAACAGCAGAAAATTTATTTAATCCGGATTATGCAATAGATGGAAAGATCTCTTATGATCCAATTTGGGAGGCTGTTGCACCACTTTATTCTCAATATATGAAACCAAAATATATTGAAGGGGATAAAGAAAATAGCACAATGTTTGTTATATCAGAAGATTTTGGACAAACCTATCAAGAATCTCCTACGATTATGGGATTAACAGGTTTTAAAGATAATGCAAATTCATTTGAAGAGTCTCCTGTTGCTAATTGGACAAATATAAAAATACTTTTAAAATACTAAGATTATAAGTGAGGTTATATTATGATAAGAAAATCAAAAAGTAAAATTGCTATAATTATTGCTATTGCATTATCAGTATCAGTTATTTCAAGCTACAAAATTAGTACTGTTTTTGCAGATGAGTTAGAAAATAAAAAACAAATAGATACGATTCAAGAAGTGGAAAGTGAAGAAAAAGCAGAAAATATTACAATTGATGAAACAGATTTAGATAAAGTGATTTCAGAAGATGAGTTAAAGGTTATGTTTCCAGATGAAAATTTAAGAAAGGTAGTTGTAAGAAATGTAACCTATACTGCCTTTGCAAATCCTCAAGGAATACCAGGTCTTGAAGAAGATACAGTTACATTAAGAAAGTTACAAGCAGTTAAATACTTACTTGCAAATGAAGAAGGGATACAATCTCTTGAAGGAATAAGGTATTTACCAAACTTAATAGAGTTAAATTTAGAAGGAAACCATATTCCTTCATTATCAGAAGAAATTTCAACATTAAAATCTTTAGATAAATTAATTCTATCAAGAAATAAATTAACTGAAATACCTGGATTCATTGGTAACTTACCTAAGTTACGTTGGCTTGATATTTCAGAGAATAGCTTAATATCAATACCAGTAGAATTATTTAATATTAAGACTATAGATAGATTAGATATATCTCAGAATAAAATAGAATCATTGCCAGTTGAAATTAATAACTTAACATCATTACAAAGATTAATAGCTTATGATAATGAATTAACTGAGTTACCAATAGAAGCTGGAAAGTTAACAGTTTTAAGAGATATAAGTGTTTTCGATAATAAGTTAAAATCACTACCAGAATCTATTGGAACATTAACAAATCTTAATTATTTAAGGGTTGCTAAAAATCAATTAACATCATTACCAGAAAGTATAGGTAATTTGAAAAACTTGTTTACTTTATCAGCAAATAACAACCAAATAACTTATATACCAAGTAGTATAAATGGATCAACTAAAATTGGTGAAATAAATTTATCAAATAACTTAATAGAAAACTTAGATTTCAAACTTTCATTGCCTGTATTAAAGGAAATAAATTTAAGCAATAATAAGTTAACAGAAATACCAAACTTAAGTGGTTCAACTAATTTAAGAAAGGTAAATCTATCTAAGAATGAAATAGTTGATGGAAGTGCAGCTTCATCCTGGGGAACTGTTCAATATTTAGATATTTCTAATAATAAATTAACAGATTTACCACTTGTATCAACTATAAAACAACTTGATGTATCATATAACGAAATTACAAAGATACCATCAGAAATAACTACTATGACTACAATTAATAATTTAGTTCTTAACAATAATAAAATAGAAGAGTTACCAGTAGAAATAGGACAATTATTAACATTAACAGGTTTAAATATAAACAATAATAACATTAAGAATTTACCAACAGAAATTGGAGCTTTAATTAAACTACAAGGTTTTTATAGTAATGGTAATGGAATAACTGAAATACCAGAATCCTTTAGTGAACTAAAAGAGTTAAGATTCTTCGAAGTAGCAGATAATAACTTAACAATTATTCCGGATTCAGTAGCTAGCCTTGAAAAGCTAAAAAAGGTAAATATTAAAAACAACTATCTTACAAAGATTAACTTTAATGAAAATGTTAAAGTTGTAAGTGATGGAAACTTCCTTGATACAAAAGTTGAAATCAAAGCAATTTCTAATAAGAAAATAGATATAAAAGTAGATGAGGTAATAAACCTATTAGATTATGTTGAAGTTATTGGAAGTGACAGAAAGTTAAACTCAGAGGTTGTAGAAGTAAGATTAGATTCTAATAAAGGAGTCTTTAAAATAGGAGAAACACCAACAACAATAATCGGAGTACAAAAAGGTGTTGAAAAAGTAACTATAAAATTAAAAAATTCTGAAGGTAAGAAATTTGAAGCAAGAGTAGATGTAAGAATAAAATAAATGTTATAGCAATACTACTGAGTTCAGTGAAGTGCTATGATTAGTGATTGGAAAAAGCCATACCTTTAAGATATGAATTTATATGAAAGTTTTAGCGTTAATAATTATAGATTTTATAAATTCATTAAGGACTAAGACTTAATTATAGATTACTAAGGTATAGCACTCACTGAATGAAGTAATTTTATTAAGGTACCAGTTGAATTTGCAGAGGGGAGGCTCTTTTATACTAGTAATAAGGTGGAGATGATTTTTTATAAAAGAATATGAATAAAATTTTCAAATTAATGAAAAAATAATATCAAAATCCTTGAAAGTAAAAAATTGGTATGATAAAATGTAGTTAAATTAATATTTAAGGAGGACAGTATGAATCTTTTAGATAAGTTAAATGAAAAAAAGTTAACATTGATTGTAAGTTTGCCAGCAAATGATGTTGAACTAGCTAAAGCAGCTATTGAAGCTGGAGCAGATATGGTGAAAATACATGTCAATGTGGAACACAGAGCAAGTAAAACAAGGTTTGGATCTCTACAAGAAGAATTAGAAAATGTTAAAGCAATAAGAGATTTATGTCATTCACAAAATATATCTTCAGGTATTGTTGCAGGTGGACATAATGAAATTCCAATGTCAGAAATAGATGGAATAATGGAAAATGGATTTGCGTTTATATCATTATATGATAAGCATATGAATCCATTAATAATGAAAAAAGATATCTATAAAATGGTAGCCATAGATGATAACTATGATATAGAGTTTGTTAAAGTTTATGATAGTTTACCTATAGATATACTTGAGTGTTCAATTATGGATCCAAAAACCTATGGTGAGCCTCTTACTGTAAGGGAAATATTACAATATAAGTCTATACGCAATTCAACTAACACACCTATTGTAATTCCAACTCAAAGAAAAATAACCCCAGAACAAAGTTTAATACTTCAGGAAATTGGTATAAATGGCATAATGATAGGAGCTATAGTAACAGGTAATACAAAAGAATCTGTCTATAAATCAACTTTAGAGTTTAGAGAAACTATAGATAATTTTAATAAGGAGTAACATTATGGAAAGTGAGAAGGTTTTATATATACCTTTAGATGATAGACCTGTAAACCTTGCTTTGGTACAAGACTTAGGAAAAATATCAAATATCGATATAATAACACCACCTAAAGAAATCCTAGGGCAATTTTTTCAAAAGGGACAATGCCATGAAATTTCAAACTGGCTAAAGAATACTAAAGGTCAAGTTTTAATAATATCATTAGATATGCTTTTATATGGAGGGTTAATTGCTTCAAGAAGTTCCGACACTCCAAAGGAAGAAGCTTTAGAATTGTTAAATGCTGTAAGAGAATTTAAAAGAGAAAATCCTACAGTAAAGATCTATGCTTTCTCAAATATTATGAGATTATCTATTTCCATTTCTGGTGATGAAAGTGAAGTATGGTGGAGAAAGATAAATAAATATAATGAGCTAAGATATAAAATTGAAATTTTAGGAGAGCTTAATTTACAAGGTGATTTAGATAAGTTAATATCTGAAATTCCTGAAATCGTTTTAGAAAATTATTTAAACTCTAGAAAAAGAAATCACATATTAAATATGGAAGCAATTAATCTTGTTAAAGATGAAATAGTAGATTTCTTAATTATGTCTCAAGAAGATTGCTCACCCTATGGACTTCATTGGATAGAGCATAAGGTTATAAATGACGAAATAAATAAATATTTTTTAAAGGATAAAGTTTATGTATATCCAGGAGCTGATGAAATAGGACAAATTTTATTAGCTAGGTATATAAATGATAGTACAAAATCCTATCCTAAGGTTTTTGTTGATTATGATGATGAAGATGGAAGTAATAATATACCTAAATTTGAAGATAGACCTTTAAAGGATAATATTAATGAACATTTAAAAAGTTTAGGAACAATAAGTGTAGATAATATAGAGTCCTGTGATTTAGTCTTAGCGGTTACCACCCCTAATATGCCTTATATAGATATGGCAGAAGATAATATGGATAACTATAATAAGAAAGAAATTATAGATGACTTTGTATCGAAGCTAAAAAAATATTCTTATAAAGGTAAAGTAATAGCCCTAGCAGATTTATCCCTTGCTAATGGTGGGGATTTATATTTAATAGATAGATTAAGGGAAGAGGACTTATTATTAAAAATTACAGCATATAGTGGTTGGAATACTGCAGGTAATGCATTAGGTACTGCTATTGCTCATGGGAATATTATTTCCAATTTAATAAATAATAGTAAATTAAACTTAAATAATTCTATAAATAGCTTACGACTTCTTTTAGAAAGATATGCAGATGATCTTTTCTACCAAAGTATTGTAAGAAGAGATACAGCCAAAATAGTTCTTGAAGAAAATTTAAGTATTTTCAATATGGGAAATATCAATGTAAGGGTAAATAACTATGTTGAAAAAGCTTTAGATACTTTAATGAAAGAATATTTTATAGGAAAAAACATTGATTATTTAGAATCAAAAGGTATAGTGTCTGAAATTGATGTAAAAGCGGCATTACCTTGGAATAGGGTTTTTGAAACCGAATGTTCTATAAAATTAAAATTACAGGAGGTTTAAAATGGATATTAAGGGTTTTAAAGAATATGACATAGTAGTAATCGGAGGGGGGCCTTCTGGATTAATAGCAGCTAAGGCAGCAGCTACAGATGATGCTAAGGTTTGCTTAATTGAAAGAGGTGGATATCTAGGTGGGTGTGCTACAAAATCTTTAGTTATACCTCTTATGACTTTTCATGCAGGAGAAAAGCAAATAATTAAGGGGTATGCAGAAGAACTTATAGAAAAAATAAAAGAAGAAGGTGGAACTATTGGACATATAATGGATCCATTAGGTGTTGCAGCAACTGTAACTCCAGTAGACACAGAAATTTATAAATATGTAGCTCAAGAGTATTTACTTGATGCTGGTGTTGAAATTTTATATCATACAGAAGCTTTAGAAGTAAATAGAGAAGAAGAGAGTGTTACTTGTATAACAGCCAAAACTCGTTCAGGTATTTATGATATAAAAGCTAAGTATTTCATTGATGCAACAGGGGATGCTGAAATAGCCTACCTAGCTGGCTGTGAAATGAAGGTAGGAAGAGAAGTAGATGGAAAATGCCAACCTATGACTTTTATGTTTAAAATGGATAATGTAGATGTTGATAAAATAATAGATTATTCAGATAAACATCCAAATGAATTTGTTATAAGTAATGAAATCAGCTCGCTATCAGAGGTAAAAAGAATAGCGATTTCAGGATTTTTCTCTAAGGTGGAAGAAGCTAATAAAAATAATGATTTAAATCTAAATAGAGATAGAGTACTTTTCTTTGAATTAAATAGAAGAGGAGAAGTAGCTATAAATATGAGTAGAGTAATAAATAAAAAATCTATTGAAGGCTTTGAACTTTCTGAAGCTACTATAGAAGGTAGAAGACAGGTAATAGAGATATATAAATTCCTTAAAAAATATATTCCAGGCTTTGAAAACTCAAGATTACTACAGTCAGCAGATGAGATTGGTGTCCGTGAGTCCAGAAGAATAGTAGGTGAGTATGTAATTACTGAAAATGATATCATTCAAGGGAAGATATTTAGTGATACAGTAGCCTTAGGTAGTTGGCCTATTGATATTCATGATCCAGAAGGGAAGGATATTACCATTAAGGAAATGAAGATGGGAGACTATTATGGAATACCATACAGGTGTTTAATTCCAAAGGGTATAAAGAACTTACTAGTTACTGGAAGAGCAATAAGTTCCACTCATGAGGCATTTGCTTCAGTTAGAGTATCACCTATATGTATGGCATTAGGTCAGGCAGCAGGGATTGCATCAAAAATAGCTTTAATAAATAAGTTACCTTATAAAGATATAGATATAAATGAGTTAATGATTGAACTAAAAAAATCAAATCAAGTAATAAGTTAAATCGCAATTATTTATTGTTTCAAGTTTAAATAAAAGGCCTTTAGGATAAAAAACTAGGGGCAAATATAAAAAAAGAATAAAATTTTGGAGGTATTATAAAATGGGAGATGCATTAAGTTTACAGGTAATATTAATTTTATTAACATTTGTAGTTATTACAGGACTTATGATTGCTAAAAAGTTACCAACATTATTAGCTTTACCTTTACTAGGTATTATTATTGCAGTGATTGCTGGGGTTCCATTCAAGACACCGTTAGAGGAAGGTGGACAAACAATAATGGGACATGTTATTGGAGCCGGTTCTGCAAGGTTAGCAACAACTATGATTGCCACAATATTAGGTGGAATGTTTGCTAAAACTATTCAAAAGCAAGGAATATCAAATGCTATCGTAAGAAAAGCAGCAGAGCTTGCAGGGGATAAACCATTAGTTATAGCTTTTGTATTAACATCAGCAGTGGCAGTAGTTTTCTCAGCACTTGGAGGTGCTGGGGCAGTTATCATGGTAGCAACAATAGTAATACCTCTTATGCTATCAGCAGGTATTAAACCAACAGCAGCTGCCGGTTGTTTCCTAATGGGGCTTGGTTTAGGGGGATTATTTAATGTAGCTAACTATCAATTCTATGTTGATGCAATTGGAATGGATATGGAACTTGTAAAATCAACTTCTTTAGTATTGGGATTAATTTCTGTAGTTGTAACAGTTGTATATATATTAATTAATGTTAGAGGTACTTCAGTAAGAAGTACATGGGCTATGCCAACAGGAACAACAACAAATGTTGTTCAAAAGGATGTTAATATTTTTGCTTTACTAGCACCAATAGTACCAATTTTATTAGTATTCTTCTTTAAGTTATCAACTGAAGTTTCATTATTAACAGCAGTTATTTATACAATATTAGTAACAAAACCAAGAGATTTCATCCAAATTACAACAAGCTCTTTAGTTGAAGGAATTCAAGATGTTGCTGGGGTTTTAGGTTTAATGATAGGTATTGGTATATTATTAAATGGTGTTGCAGCAGAACAAACAGTATCATTAATGCAACCACTTATTTCAGCAGTATTACCAACCTCACCAGTTCCATATATAATATTATTTACAATCTGTGCTCCTTTAGCATTATATAGAGGACCATTAAATCTGTATGGATTAGGTTCTGGAATCGCAAATGTTATGCTTGCAGCAGGAACATTAAGTCCAGCAGCAATTGGTATGGCATTAAGATCTACAGGTGTAGTTCAAGGTATATCTGATCCAACAAATACTCATAATGTTATAGTGTGTGATTTTGCAAAAGTAGATGTAAATGCCGTATTAAAATCTACAATACTTTACACAGTAATAATAACTTGTGGAGCTTTAATATATACTGCAATTACTATATTTTAGTTAAGAAAATATTCTTAATTTAGAAGAAGGGTTAAGAGTTAAGTTGTTTTAAAAACCAAAACTTAACTCTTAATTTCCACAATATAAAAGGGTGGCGCTAGGGATAGGTGCATAAGCCTCTTTTGATAAATTTAAGGGGAGTAAATTAAATGAATAATTTATATTATTTAAATGATGAAATTTTATACTTTTTAGAATTAAAGGAAGATATAGTATTTCATAAAATACCAAAGAATAAAATAAGATATTTTCTTAATGAAGCTAGCAATATTGGTAGAAAAGAAGCTAAGAAATATAAAGATATTACCATAGAAGAGTTACTTAAGGATAATGGAGTGGAAGTAATTATTGAAGAGACTTGTCCCACTAAGAAATTAGATATAAGAGGTGAGATAATCTTTGATAAAAAAGAAAAGAAAATAACAATTTATAAAAATTCTATAGAACAACTATATAAATCTTTAAATGAATCAGGATTTAAAGTGAGTAGAGAAAAGGTTTATCAAATTCATTTGGCGCATGAGTTTTATCACTTCCTAGAGTTTAAGAATAAAAAGAATACAAACGAATTGTTAGAAAAAGTGGAGACAATTTCTATAGGACCAATAAAGAGAAAATCTTCAATATTAAAAACTAGGGAAATAGCAGCTCATAGCTTTTGTAAGGAGTTATTAAATCTTAAATTCCATCCAAAGCTTATGGATTATTTATTTTTAATTGAAACTAAAAAAGTAGATAAAAATGATTTTAAAAGGTATATTACAGAATTAAATAATGAATATTTACACCTCTGATGTTAATTAAATTAATAATTAACATCAGAGGTGTACTATTTTATTCTTTATGAATTTATAATAAGCTAGCTAGATTAACTAAGTCAATTGATTTCATATATATTGATAGAAATGATGATGGAACAGGAACTTTAGAAAGATATAAAAAAATATGATAATTAAAAAATTATCATATTTTTATTGACTTCATTACTTTATTGTGTTAAAGTATTAAATAAGGAAAGCGTTTTTAAAGAAAATAAAGAGGGGGCAATTAATTATGAAATTTGGGAAAAAATTATTAGCTTTAACAGTAGTATCTGTTATGTCATTATCATTGATATCATGTGGGGAAAAGAAAGATCAAAGTGTATTAGATAAGGACAAGCTTATTTTAGGTTTTGATGATACTTTTGTACCTATGGGATTTAAAGATTCAAATGGAGAGTATGTTGGATTTGATATTGATCTAGCTAAGGCTGTTTCAGAAAAGTTAAATAAGGAAATAGAGTTTCAACCTATAGATTGGAGTATGAAAGAAACGGAACTTAAGAACGGAAATATAGATTTTATTTGGAATGGATATAGCATTACAGACGAAAGAAAAGAAAAAGTTGAATTTTCAATTCCATATTTAAATAATAGACAAGTTATTATTACTTTATCAGATTCTAAAATTAACACTAAGGCAGATTTAAAAGATAAAGTTGTTGGTGCACAAAATCAATCAAGTGCTGTTGATGCAATTGAGGCTGATGGTGATACTATAACTACATTTAAAGATAGTAAAGTAGTAACTTTTGAAACTAACAATGAAGCATTAATGGATTTAGAAGCAGGAAGATTAGATGCTGTAGTTGCTGATGAAATATTAGCAAAATACTACACTAATCAAAGAGGGTCTGAAAAGTATAAAATTTTATCTGAAGATTTTGGTACAGAAGCGTATGCTGTAGGAATGAGAAAAGAAGATAAGGATTTAGTTGAAGCATTTAATAAAGCATTTAATGAGTTAGTTGAAGATGGAATAGCTGGAGAGATTTCTGTTAAGTGGTTTGGTGAAGATATAATTGCAAAATAATTAATAAAGTAATAAGGAGGCGTTTACCTTGGAATTAATAAATGAAATTATGGAATTTATTCCTCAAGCATTAGAAGGCTTAAAGGTAACTATTGGAATATTTTCGATAACCTTAATATTATCAATACCTTTAGGCGTAGCAATTGCTTTAGGAAGAATATCTAAAATAAAAATACTAAAATCTATAACTGGAATCTATGTTTTAATTTTAAGAGGGACACCATTATTATTACAAATATTATTTATATTTTTTGGGTTACCTATTATCGGTATAAATATACCGAGATTTCCAGCGGCTATTTTAGCTATGGTATTAAATTATGGGGCATACTTTGGAGAAATATTTAGAGCTGGTATATTATCTATAGATAAAGGACAGTTTGAAGGGGCAGATGTACTGGGATTAAATAAAAAAGATACTTTTTTTAGAATCGTACTTCCTCAAGCTCTAAAAAGGATTTTTCCACCTGTTGGAAATGAGGTAGTAACTTTAGTTAAAGATACAGCATTAATTTATGTAGTTGGTTTAGATGAGTTATTAAAGATAGCCAAGATAGCATCTAATAGATTATCATCTATTATGCCATTTGTTGTAGTTGCAGTATTCTATTTAGTATTTAACGGAGTGCTAACAAAGATTTTAGAGGCAATGGAGAAAAAGTTTGATTATTATCAATAGGAGGGAAGGATATGCTTAAGGTTAAGGGGTTAAAGAAAAGTTTTGGGAAAACTGAAGTTTTGAATGGAATAGATCTTGAAGTAAATTCAGGAGAAATAGTAGTTATAGTAGGTCCTTCCGGTGGTGGTAAAACAACTCTATTAAGGTGCGTAAATGGACTAGAGTTTTGTGATGAAGGGACTATTATAGTAGAAAATAAGTATTTATGTGAAAATGGAGTTTATAAGGAAAAGAAAGAATTTAATGAAGTAAGAAGAGCAATAGGGTTAGTATTTCAAAACTTTAATCTTTTTCCACATATGAGCGTATTAGATAATTTAATAGAAGCACCCATTAGGGTTTTAGGAGAAAAAGAAACTAAGGCGAAGAAAGATGCAAAAGAAATATTAGGATTTTTAGGATTAAAAGATAAAATAGATAGTTATCCTTATGAACTGTCAGGAGGACAAAAGCAAAGAGTAGCTATAGGGAGAGCCTTAGCTTTAAATCCTAAATTAATGTGCTTTGACGAACCTACATCAGCTTTAGATCCAGGTTTAAGTGGAGAAGTAGCAGAGATAATAAGGTCACTTGCAAAAGAGGGAATGAGTATGCTTATAATAACTCATGACATGGATTTTGCAAAAAAAGTAGCAGATAAGATATACTCAATGAAGAACGGAATTCTCCTAGAAGGAAATGTATTTACAAATTGAATATAACGACAATGATAAATAGAATATGCTCCATAAGACATATTCTATTTATCATTACGAGTATATTACAATTAATAATAGCCAAAGAATTTGTTGTGGAAATGATATGTACTAAATGAAAATGAGAAGAAGTAAAAATGAAGGAATGAATAAAGGAGGTTTTATATAGCAAAACCTCCTTTTTTTAAGATGTACTTAAAAAATCTATAAAGATTTTTTATAAACATTCTTTCATTTTTTAATTTTTTCATTCTTTAATTAAATGCTTTGAATTTTATTACATACTTACAGTTATTTTTTTGATTTAAATATGACTTTTATCAATTCATTTATTACAAATGGAATTAATGAAATTAATATTACTATTCCCCAATCATATAGGCTTAAGGAATAAACTTTAAATACATTTGCAGTAAATGGTATTGTTATTATTGCAAATTGCAATAGAATACCAAAAGCTATAGATGCTAATAGCCATTTATTCTTAAAGAAACCTATTTGGAATATAGATTTTCTTTCGTTTCTCATTGATAAGGAATAGAAAAGTTGAGAAACACTTAATACTACAAATGCCATTGTTTGAGCATGTTTTAAGGAGTCAGGATATAATTTTTCTCCTAATACAAAGGCAATTAAAGTTGTAACACCAATTAATATACCATTTATTATTAGAAGAATTCCTGTTCTACCGGCAAATAAACTTTCATTTGGGGCTTTAGGAGGTAAATCCATAACTCCCTTATCACCAGGATCTACGCCTAAAGATAGAGCGGGAAAGCTATCTGTAATTAAGTTTACCCATAGAATATGGATTGCTTGTAATGGTGTAGGCCAGTTTAGTAAGATTGCAACAAATAACGCGACTACTTCTCCTAAGTTACAGCTTAATAGGAATGTAATAGATTTTTTTATATTATTAAAAATATTTCTTCCTTCTTCTACAGCATTAACAATAGTAGTAAAGTTATCATCAGTAAGCACCATATCAGCTGCACCTTTTGCCACATCTGTACCTGTTATACCCATAGCAACTCCAATATCCGCAGCTTTTAGAGAAGGTGCATCATTAACTCCATCACCTGTCATAGATACTATATTATCGTGAGCTTTAAATGCTTTTACTATTTTTACTTTGTGTTCAGGAGAAACCCTTGCAAATACTCTATAATTATTAACAATTTTTACAAACTCATCATCACTATAAGTATCTATTTCACTTCCAGCCATAGCTTGTGAAATATCTTCAGCAATACCTAAGTCTTTAGCTATTGCAACAGCAGTATTTTTATGATCTCCTGTTATCATTATAGTTCTTATTCCAGCCTTCTTGCTAACTTCAATAGAAGATTTTACTTCTTCTCTAGGAGGATCTATCATTCCCATAAGACCAATAAAGATTAAATTAGATTCAAGATCATTTACTACTATATTATCATTATCAATTTCCTTATAAGCTAAGGCTAAGACTCTTAAGGCATCATCTGACATTTTATTAGATGATTCTAAAACCTTATCTTTTTCAGCTTTAGTAAATTCCTTAACTTCACCATTTATTAAAATCTTATTTGATATTTTTAATATGCTATCTATTGCTCCTTTAGTAAATACAGTATTTTTATTATTATAATTATTTACTGTAGTCATTAGCTTTCTATCTGAATCAAAGGGGATTTCATTAATTCTTTTGTTAGAAGCACTTAAATCTTCTTTTAGTATATTAAGTTTATTTCCAACCTCGATTAAAGCAACCTCAGTAGGGTCTCCAGTTTGCTTACCATCTTTTGAAGTAGCGTCATTGCATAGAATCATTCCATCAACTAATAATTTAGATTCTTTATTATTAATATCTATTTTATCTAAATCATGAATTTCATTATTTACAAATATTTTTTTTACAGTCATTTTATTAATTGTTAATGTACCAGTTTTATCTGAACAAATAATAGTAACTGAGCCGAGAGTTTCTACAGAAGGTAACTTTCTTATAATTGCATTTTCCTTTATCATTCTTTGAACACCAAGTGCAAGAACTATTGCAACTATTGCTGGTAATCCTTCTGGAATAGCAGCCACGGCTAAACTTATAGAAGTCATAAACATTTCAAGAAAATCTCTTCCTTGGAACATAGATACTATAAACATAAGAATAGAAATACCTACAGCAGCAAACCCTAGGGTTTTCCCAAGTTGAGCAAGCTTTCTTTGAAGTGGGGTAGTATTATCCTCTTCAGCATCAAGCATTTGTGCTATCTTACCTATTTCTGTATTCATACCAGTTCCTACAACTATACCTACACCTCTACCATAGGTTACAAGAGTAGACATAAAGGCCATATTATGTTGGTCACCAATAGGTAATTCAGAGTTATCTAAATTAGTTTCTGAATTTTTATCAGAAGGTACAGATTCACCTGTAAAAGCTGATTCTTCTATTTTTAAATTAGCAGCTTCAATAAGTCTTAGGTCAGCAGGTATATATCTACCAGCATCGATAATAACTATATCTCCAACTACAACTTCTTCAGATTGAATTTCTATTATATTTCCATCTCTTTTAACTAAAGCTTTAGGAGTAGACATATTTTTCAATGCTTCTAAAGCTTTTTCAGCCTTAGATTCTTGTATTACCCCAATTATTGCATTCACAAATATTACTATTAAAATTATAATTGCATCACTAAATTCTTTTACTACCATAGAGATAATAGCTGCAATTAATAATATATAAATCATTACATCATTAATTTGTGCTAGGAATAATTGAAACATGCTTTTTTTCTTTTTTCCTTGAAGTTTATTTAATCCATTTTTCTCAAGTCTTGATTTAGCTTCATTAGAGGATAATCCATTAACTTCATTAGAGGATAATTCTTTTATTATTTCATCAGAATTTTTACTATACCACATTTTTACCTCCTATATTATAAAAACTATGCATAACTATATTGTATTAATTTTTAGCTATAATAATACATGGAAGAAGTGAGGAATTTTAAATTTAGTGATATAATAGCTTTAAGGATGGTGGAGATATGGAAGTTGGAAGAATTAATAGAAAAGGTATAATTCAGCAAGATAGAAAGGTTGTTTCTGAAAAAAAAGATTTTTCTCAAAGTTTTAATCACGCTAAGGAGAGACGATCTGAAGAACAACTTAAAGAAATGATAGAGGAAATACATAAAAAAGGAAATAGATTAGTAGTTACAAAAACATATGGAGATGTAGTAGCATATAAAAAAATGATAAAAGAATATTTAGAATCTATTCTTAAATTTATGTATAACACTAAAAAAGATATTAGTTTTTGGCAAACTCAATATTTTATAACTATAGATACAATAGATGCAAAGCTTGAAGAATTGACTACAGCACTATTAAAAGGTGAAACTGATAATTTAAATATGGCGGCATCAATAGATGAAATTCAAGGGTTAATAGTAGATATATATAGATAGTTTGTAAATATGCTGTATTTTACTTGAAAATTATTATCAATAAATATATTATAAGTTATAGTTATAAGAATTATTAAGAAATAATATATAAACGTACTAAATTATGTACCAATATAAGGAGGAAAAATGGTAAGAAGATTTATTAGTTATTATAAGCCCTATAAGAAATTATTTTTCTTTGACTTACTTGCAGCTTTTATTACTGCAGCTTGTGATCTTGTTTATCCAATGATGACAAGAAATTTAGTTAATGATAGTATTCCAAATAAAAATATTAGAATGCTAGTTGTTTTTGGTGTTACTTTGCTAGCTATTTATTTTATAAAAGCAGCTTGTGGATATTTTATGCAATATTATGGACATGTTATGGGTGTACATATGCAAGGAGATATGAGAAGAGATATGTTCTTACATCTTCAAAAGTTACCTAATACTTATTTTGATAACAATAAAACTGGTGACTTAATGAGTAGAATGATAAACGACCTTATGGAAGTTTCAGAGCTAGCTCATCATGGTCCAGAAGATATATTTGTTTCATTAGTAATGTTAATTGGTTCCTTTATAGTATTATGTACAATTAATATTCCTCTAACTCTTATTATATTTGCTTTTATACCTTTTATAGTTTTATTTACATGGAAGCAAAAAAATAAGATGCTAACTGCCTTTATGGAAACTAGGGTAGAAACATCAGCAGTTAATTCTAATTTAGAGAATTCTTTATCAGGAATAAGAATAACAAAGGCATTTGTTTCTCATGACCATGAAGTGGACAAGTTCCAAAAAGGAAATAATAAATTTAAAAATGCAAGATCTAGAGCTTATAAAGTTATGGCAGAATATTTTGCAGGTGTAGGTTTTGGAATAGATTTTCTAGACTATGTAGTTTTAATTGCAGGCGGAATTTTCACATATTTCAATATAATAAATTTAGGAGATTTCTTTGCATATCTTTTATATATAAAATTATTTACTCAACCAATTAAAAAGCTTGTTAACTTTATGGAGCAATACCAAAATGGTATGACTGGTTTCAAAAGGTTTGTTTCAATAATTGATGAAGAAACAGAAAATGATGGAGAAATAGAGCTTAATGACGTTAAAGGAAATATTGAGTTTAAAGATGTACACTTTAGTTATGAGGAAAAGAGCATACTAGAAGGTATTAATTTAAATATTGAAAAAGGCAAGATGCTTGCCTTAGTAGGACCTTCTGGTGGTGGAAAAACTACTTTCTGTAATTTAATTCCTAGATTTTATGATGTTACAGAAGGTGATATAACTATAGATGGTAGAAGTGTATATGATGTTACTTTAGAGTCATTAAGAAGTAATATTGGAATAGTACAACAAGATGTATTTTTATTCACTGGAACAATTAAGGATAATATATTATATGGTAAACAAGATGCTACAGATGAAGAAGTAATAGCAGCAGCAAAAAGAGCTAATATACATGATTTTATTATGAAATTAGATGATGGTTATGAGACTTATATAGGTGAAAGAGGAGTTAAACTATCAGGTGGACAAAAGCAAAGAATTTCTATTGCTAGGGTATTTTTAAAGAATCCACCAATATTAATTTTAGATGAAGCAACTTCAGCTTTAGATAATACAACAGAATATATGATTCAAAAATCCTTAGAAGAACTTTGTAAGGGAAGAACTACTATAGTAGTTGCACATAGATTATCAACTATTAAAAATGCAGATGAAATCCTAGTTTTAACTGATAAAGGAATTGAAGAAAAGGGAAGTCATGAAGATTTATTAAAGGTTGATGGACTTTATAAAGAATTATATGAATCACAATTTTTAAATTTAAAGAAATAAAAATATATTAAATGGGAAAATATAATATAGCATATATTATTTCAAGATTTTAAATTTATCACATAATAGTAAGATAAAATTGATAATTGAAACATATGCTATTGACGATATTATGTAGAATAAAGTAAAATATCAATATAGATACCCACTAGGGGTATAATAGGAGGTAGTTTATATGGTAGAACATGGAAGTGAATTAAATTTTGAGGAATTAGTTTTAAAAAATGAAGGAGTAGTTTTAGTAGATTTCTGGGCAAAGTGGTGTGGTCCTTGTAAAATGATAGCTCCAGTAGTAGAAGAAATATCTAATGAAGTTACAGATGCTAAATTTATTAAAGTAGATGTAGATGAAAATGAAGATTTAGCAAATAAGTACGATATAATGAGCATTCCAACATTAGTAGTGTTTAAAAATGGTAAGCCTGTTGAAACATTAGTAGGATTTATGCCTAAGGATAGCTTAAAAGAAGCTGTTACTAAGCATTTATAATTAGAGGTGAAACTTTGAGTGAAAGATATGATATTGCAATTGTAGGAAGTGGACCTGCAGGTTTATCAGCAGCTTTAAATGCAAAAATAAGAAACAAAAGTTTTATTATTTTTGGAAATAGAAACTTATCTAGTAAAATAGAAAAAGCTCCTGGGATAGATAATTATCTTGGGTTCCCTAATATAAGTGGAAATGAGTTAAAGGTTAAATTTCAAGAGCATATTAAAGAAATGGAAATAGAAATAGCTGAAAATAGAATAGATAGTATTTATGCAATGGGAAGTCATTTTGTATTAATGTCAAATGATAAGTCTTTTGAAGCTACATCAATTATTTTGGCTACTGGTATTGAATATACTAAACCCTTAATAGGAGAGCTTGAATACTTAGGAAGAGGAGTTAGTTATTGCGCTACTTGCGATGCTAATTTTTATAAAAAGAAAAGAGTTGCAATATTAGGATATAACAAAGAGGCTGAAAGGGACGCAAACTATGTATCTGAAATAGCTTCTGAAGTATATTATGTACCTATGTATAAGGAGCCATATTACATCAATGATAGTATTACTATTATTAAAGATAAACCTAAGAAGATACTAAATGAGTCTGGTAATAGAACTTTAGTTTTAGCTAATAATGAAATTGAAGTTGATGGTATTTTTATAATAAAGGATTCGATTTCACCAGCTCAATTAGTCCCAGGATTATTAATTGAAGATGATCATATTTCAGTAGATAGATATATGAAAACTAATATTAAAGGTTGCTTTGCAGCAGGGGATTGTGTAGGAAAACCATATCAATATATAAAAGCAGCTGGAGAAGGCAATATTGCATCATTAAGTGCAGTAAAGTACCTAGATGAATTAAAGAAAAAATAGTATATTTTAATAACAAACTTTAAGTAATAAATAATGTTTAAAAAAGTAAGGATGAAACTAGATATTTTAATGTTTCATCCTTTATATTTTAATAAATTTATAAAGTTGTACTAGTTAGTCAGCTTTTTTAAGGATAATACTTTTTTATTGGGGGAAACTGTATTATTATAAGAGTATGAAATAAAAATACTTACGAAAGGGTGAGGTTAATGAGTAAAAGAAATAAAAGTAGTAAAGTTAATCCATTATTAGTTGTAGGCGCTATAGCAGGAACAGCAGCAGTAATTGCGGCTGCAAAGAAAATAAAAGATAATAATGATAAAAAGGCTAAGATGATAACTTATTCTGAAGGTTTTGTAGAAAGTGGAGATAGACAAATCTACTTTGTTGGTGGGGGTCTAGCATCTCTTGCAGGTGCAGTATATTTAATTAGAGACTGTAAAGTAAAGGGTGAAAATATTCATATTATTGAAAGTACTAATATATTAGGTGGCAGTAATGATGGAGCTGGAAATGCTCAAAATGGATTTATAGTCCGTGGTGGAAGAATGCTAAATGAAGAAACATATGAAAATTTCTGGGAATTATTTAGTAGTATTCCTTCAATTGATATGCCAGGTATGAGTGTTACAGAAGAAATATTAAATTTTGATCATTTACATCCAACTCATGCACAAGCAAGGCTGATTGATGAAGATGGAAATATTTTAAATGTTAAAAGCATGGGATTCAATAATTCAGATCGTTTAGCTTTAGGAAAATTAATGATGATGCCTGAAGATAAATTAGATGATTTAACTATTGAAGATTGGTTTAAAGATACACCACATTTCTTTACTACAAACTTCTGGTATATGTGGCAAACTACCTTTGCCTTCCAAAAATGGTCTAGTTTATTTGAATTTAAACGTTATATGGAACGTATGATATTTGAATTTTCTCGTATAGAAACTTTAGAAGGGGTCACTCGTACACCATATAATCAGTATGAATCATTAATATTACCTTTAAAGGAGTATTTAAATAAGTATAATGTAGATTTCAGTATTAATGCTACTGTTACAGATATAGATTTTAAACCAGGAGATGGAATAACTGCTACTGCAATTCATATAAAGTTAGATGATGAAGAAAGCATAATTGAGTTAAGAGATGAAGATTTATGTATAGTAACAAATGGATGTATGACTGATTGTGCGACTTTAGGAGATTTAAAAACTGCACCAGAATATCTTCCAAGTAATCCTCCTTCAGGAGAGCTTTGGGAAAGAATTGCAAAGAAAAAATTAGGACTTGGTAATCCAGTCCCATTCTTTAATCATCCAGAGCAAACTAATTGGGAAAGCTTCACAGTTACTTGCAAAGGTAATAAGCTATTAAAGTTAATTGAACAATTCTCTGGTAATATACCTGGAAGTGGAGCTTTAATGACATTTAAAGATTCAAGTTGGTTAATGAGTATTGTAGTTGCTGCTCAACCTCACTTTAAGAATCAGCCAATGGATACTACTATTTTCTGGGGATATGGACTTTATACAGATAAGGAAGGAGACTATGTTAAGAAGCCAATGAAAGAATGTACTGGTGAAGAAATTTTAATAGAATTATTACATCATTTACATTTTGAAGATCAACAAGAAGAAATTATGGAAGACATAGTTAATGTTATACCATGTATGATGCCATATATAGATGCTCAATTCCAACCTAGAAAAATGACTGATAGACCTAAGGTTGTACCAGAAGGTTCTACAAACTTTGCATTAATAAGTCAATTTGTAGAAATACCTGAAGATATGGTATTCACTGAAGAATATTCAGTTAGAGCTGCAAGAATAGCAGTATATAAATTATTAGGTGTTACTCACAAGTCAATAATACCTGTAACTCCTTATAAGAAGGATAAAAAAGTATTATTAAAAGCTTTAAAAAAATCATATAGCTAGAATTAATAAAGAGAAAAATAGTGAAAAGTTAATAGTGAAAGAGCTTAGGAGTTTTTGCAATGCAAAACTTTCTAAGCTCCTTCACTTTTTTAATTTATAATTTATTTTCAATTATGAATTATACATTATGAATTATTAATTACCGATATATGGTTGGTACATCATAAATGCATGATTTTCAGTGATGTATTCATCATTAATTTCATCACCAACAATATTATAAACTTTTCTATATAGTACATTATTTCTAATATAATGACCGAAAAATCCAGGAGTCATTGAATGTTCTTTTTCGTAAACTTCATACCTATAATTACATGTTTCAGTTGAACGCCATTCACCTATAAGACTTTCCTTTGTAAGATATAGTTTAAGCTGATAAGGAGTATTGGTAGTGTTCTTTATTTCTAAATCTAAGTAATTATAAAAACATGTAGCTCCAGAACCGAAGGGTTGGGTTCTATTTACATCAGGAAAAACATCATGACTATGTCTATATCGTTCTGTAACAGTTAGAGGAGAATGTAAAGTGATCCAATAAATTAAATTAGACAATTGGCATAAGCCTCCACCAACACCAGATTCAAAATTACCATTAGGGCTAAGAACCATCCCATCTTTATAACCTTTTCGATAAGTAGGTTTTCCGATTAGTTTCCAATAAGAAAAGTATTCACTAGGCATAATAATAACTCCATCTAGCTTTTCTATTGCTAGTTTTAAATTTTCAACTTTATTATGTTGTAAATACATATCAACATTAAGTAACTTTCTATAAAGAGGTGTACTGTGTGTAAAAACTACATGTTTTAAAGTATCTTTATTGATATTTTTACTATATGTATTTTGAGAGAACCACCAATAAAAATATTTCCTTATTTTATAGTAAGATTGTCCTAAAGTTAATCTTAATTTACTTCGATTAATAGGTTTTTTCTCAATATAGGTCATAATTTCAGCTCCTAAAAGATAATACAATACAATTGTAAAATAAAGGGAGAATATATACAAGTAGTTAAATATATAAATCTATTTTTAATTTTTGAGATTAGGCAATATTTAGTATAGAATATGGAAGTGGAAATTATGAATGAAAAAAAATAAAGAAATAAAGATTATGAAATAAATGAATTAAAGAATGATAATATTATTTTATTAAATAAAAATGAAAGAATTAAGGAAATAATTTAGCAA
>NZ_JAWGSV010000008.1:0-32281 GCF_032552055.1 Clostridium sp.
GAATATTTTCTAAGTAGCAAAACATAGTTTGACATAGTTTTAATATTTTCTGTGATATTGTTTTAAATATAGATATTAAAAGTATTATTTAATAATTAACGAGAAATGGAGTGAATAATAATGAAGATTGTTAATAGTTTATACAGTAGCTTCAAAAATGAGGAAAAGGAAATAAAGTACTCATATAGGCTTACAGAAGAATCTTATTTAAATGGACAAGCATTTGGAATTGAGGTAGAGAAACAAGATATTGTTGATGGGGAGGTAGTAGCTATTGAAAGAGATTATATTGAGAAAATATCTAATATAGAAGATAAGGTTAGAGAGTTGCTATCATTAATTCATAATTATCAAGTATCACCTGTTCACTTAGTTGACATATTAGGAGAATATGTTGACAACTACGTAGTAGATTTTAATTAGTTACACTTTAGTTATTTATATTTAAAATTATTAATTTAATATAGTGTGCTAAATTAAGTGTAATATATTTATTATAACTTATGATAAGAAATAAAATCGCAAATATAGTAAAATATATTATAAGGAGTGATTTTATGATTTTAGGAGTAGGTACAGACATTATTGAAATTGAAAGAATTAAAAGTGCGGTAGAGAAGACTAGTGGGTTTCTTGAAAATATATTTACTGATAAAGAAATTTCAATGTTTAAATCAAGGAATATGAGATTTGAAGTTATTGCTGGAAACTTTGCAGCTAAGGAAGCAATAAGCAAAGCTTTAGGAACTGGAGTTAGAGGGTTCTCATTAAAAGAAATAGAGGTTTTAAGAGATGAGCTAGGTAAACCTATAGTTTTATTAAGTGGAAATATTTCAAATATAATTGAAAAGAATTATAGAGTGAGTCTATCTATATCACATAATAAAAGTAATGCAATAGCCTTTGCAATATTAGAGGAAGTTTAATAAAGATAATTAGTTTAGGGATAAATTTTTATTATTTTGAGGAAACGAGAACAATGGGGATGTAGATTTGTTATACTAGAAAGTTAATAATATAAAATTCAGAAGAAATTAGAAGAGTCTTTATAATGGCTAATGTAACTTATACTTTTGAAGTAATAAAGAGAGTATTTATAGGGTATAAGGCATTAAGTTGTTAAGAGAGGGTAGAGGCTCTGAAGATATTCAAAAAAGGGAATTATTATTTTATTAACAAAGATATATTACAGTTATAACAGGTAGATATGGTATTTACATAAATACAACAGGAAATAGTAAAATGGAATCTTGTGTATGGGAGGGGGATTAATAAGCATTTAGGAGGGAGTATAAGTATAAGACTATAAAGTAGTAGCTTCTGCATTATTTAGAGTGTATATCTATGGACAAGCAGATGAGGGAGATTAATTTTTGGAAGTAATTGCGAATATGTTCTACTGAAGCCTTAGAAGTTATGGAAAATATACTGAAGGTTATTAACTATATGAATAAATGTTAATAAAGTCTAATATTAGTAATAATGAGTAATTTATAAGAGGGGTATATATGAAAAGAAAATTATTACTAGGATTTTTAGTATCTATACCTGTAATCTTGATATCTATAGTTATTATATTGAGATTAACAGCACAGCCAACTAATGAAGAGTTAATAGAAAGATTAAAGGGAATAAAAGCTTATACAACTGATGTGGAGTTTGTAATTATGAACTCAAGAGATGAAGAAAGACAAGAAACTAAGCAATATTACATAAAAGATACTGGTGGAAGAATTGATTTTGGTGAAGAGAGAACCAAAATATACAAGGATGATAAAATTTTAGTTAAAGATAATATTTCAAATAAAGAGTTTTTTATAGAAGAGGAAATGGATGATCTATATTCTTTAAGTTTTTTAAATAATTTATTATCTTATCCTATTGATAGCGAAGGAATAAAAGAAGGACAAGAAGAATGGGGAGATACTGAATATATTGAATTTACAAGTGAATTATTTCTAAACAACTATAATTTAAATAAGGCAAAGGTTTTTATAGATAAAAATGAAAGGGTACCTATTGGAGTTATTATCTATGATAGAAATAATAAGGATAGAGTGAGAATAGTCTATAAGGATTTTGAAAAGTTAAAGCAATTAGATCAAGAATTTTTAAATTAAAATAACCAGTTCAATATTTAAAATTATTACAATAATATATTAAAAAATAGTGTACATAAGCATGTAGGATTTTACGAGAGGGATATAAATATTTGAATAGATAAAATTATATAAATTAAATAAATAATCAAAAAATTCAACATAAGTTTTGACAAAGAGGCGTAATTTGCAATATAATTAATTCATACATAGATTTCTTTACTACTTGGAGGCAAATTATGTCTAAAAAAGTCAATAATATTCGATTTTCAAAAAAAGTCGCAAAAATTAAAAAAAACAGTCAATTTCTTGATTATTCTTTAATAGAATATAATGAAGGTCAATTAAATATGGATATTTTTAAAGTTATGAAGGAAGGCTACGAAGAGATGGCTAAAATTAATTTAGAGCTTTCACAGCTTCCTTTTGAATGCGAAAACGCAAATATTGATGAATATGAGAACTGGCTTTGCGGAGTGTGATATTTCTAATGACAAATATGGTAGTAAAAAGAGGGGATATTTTTTATGCAGATTTAAGCCCAGTAATAGGATCAGAGCAAGGTGGAATTAGACCAGTTATAATAATTCAAAATGATATTGGTAATAAGTATAGTCCAACAGTAATTGTTTCAGCTATAACTTCTCAAATAAACAAAGCTAAGTTACCAACACATGTTGAAATTTCATCTGAGGAATATGGTTTAAATAGAGACTCTGTAGTATTATTGGAACAATTAAGAACCTTAGATAAGAAAAGGTTAAAAGAAAAAATAGGTCATATGACAGATTCAGATATGAAAAAAGTAAATAAAGCTTTATTAATTAGCTTAAGCTTAGCGTAAAAAGTAGTACTAAATAAGAATTTTGGTTAATAATCGAGTATATTAAATACTTAAGAAACCCGTAAGGGTTTCTTTTATTATATTATTTTTAAAAGAAAAGTGATACACAATTGATAAATAGTATAACACTTATAGTTAAAAAGTCTTGTTTTTTAATAAAAAATAAGGTTAATAGTATATACAAATAGAAAATGATGTGCTAAAATAAATTTAGTTAAAAAACGGCACACTATGTACTAGTAAATATAATCTTAGGAGGATGAAAGATGAGTAAAAATGTTGAAGAATTAAAGTCCATTGCTAAAACTATTCGTAAGGATATAGTTTCAATGCTTACAGAATCATGTTCAGGACATCCAGGCGGATCATTATCTGCAGCTGATATCCTAACTACATTATATTTTGGAGAAATGAATATTAATCCAGAAAACCCTAAGGATGAAAACAGAGATAGATTTGTACTATCAAAGGGACATGCAGCGCCAGTTTTATATAGTGTATTAGCTAGAAAGGGATATTTCCCAGTAGAAGAATTAAATACATTAAGAAAGATTAACACAAGATTACAAGGACATCCAAGTATGAAGTGCTTACCAGGAGTAGATATGTCTACTGGTTCATTAGGCCAAGGTATATCTTCAGCTGTAGGTATGGCTTTAGCTGGTAAAGTAGATAAAAAAGATTATAGAGTTTATACACTTTTAGGTGATGGTGAGCTTGAGGAAGGTCAAGTTTGGGAAGCAGCTATGTCTGCAGCTCATTATAAGCTTGATAATCTAACAGCTTTTGTAGACTTTAATGGACTTCAAATAGATGGAGATATAACTAAGGTTATGAATCCTTCACCAATAGATAAAAAATTTGAAGCTTTTGGTTGGAATGTACTAGTAATAGATGGACATAATATAGATGAAATTTTAGATGCAATTGAAAAAGCAAAGAACTTCAAAGGAAAGCCAACAGTTGTTGTTTGTAATACTGTAAAAGGTAAAGGTGTTTCATTCATGGAAAATCAAGCTTCATGGCATGGAACAGCGCCTAGTAAGGAGCAATGTGAACTAGCGTTAGCAGAAATTGGAGGGGATAAATAATGAGTAAGAAGATTGCAACAAGAGAAGCTTATGGAAAAGCATTAGCTGCTTTAGCTGATGTAAATAAAGATATAGTAGTTTTAGATGCAGACCTTTCAAAGTCAACAAAAACTGCAGATTTTAAGGCTGTTTGTGAAGAAAGATTCTTTAATATGGGTATCGCAGAAGGAAATATGATGGGAGTTGCTGCTGGTTTATCAACTTGTGGTAAGATTCCATATGTAAGTACTTTTGCTATGTTTGCAGCAGGAAGAGCTTTCGAGCAAATAAGAAACTCAATTTGTTATCCTAAATTAAATGTAAAGGTATGTGCAACTCATGCTGGATTAACAGTAGGAGAAGACGGTGCATCACACCAAGCAATAGAAGATTTATCATTAATGAGAAGTATTCCTAACATGACAGTAATATGTCCAGCTGATGCAGTTGAAACAGAAGCTGCAATTAAAGCTATAGCTGAATATAATGGACCTTGTTATGTAAGATTAGGTAGAGCAGCAGTTAATGTAATAAATGATGCAAATACTTATAAGTTTGAAATAGGAAAAGGTGTGACTTTATCAGAAGGAAATGATGTAACAATTGTTGCAACAGGAATAATGGTAGATGTTGCATTAGAAGCTAAGGAAGAATTAAAGAAAGAAGGCATTAATGCAAGAGTAATTAATATACATACATTAAAGCCGATTGATAAAGATATATTAGTTAAAGCAGCAAAGGAAACAGGAGCTTTAGTAACTGTTGAAGAACATAATGTTATTGGTGGATTAGGATCTGCTGTAGCTGAAGTTTTAACTGAAGAAGTTCCAGTACCTGTATTAAAGGTTGGTGTTCAAGACGTATTTGGAGAAAGTGGATTACCAAATCAATTACTAGAGAAGTATGGATTAACATCTTCTAATGTAGTTCTAAAGGCAAAGAAAGCAATTTCTCTAAAGAAATAAATTAGTTTACTATATAAATTTAAATAAATCACTAAAAAATAGCTATATTTACCGTTAAAGGGTTGTCTAAGACAACCCTTTAATTATTTTAATGATTTTAAAATGATAATATAGAGGAAAATAAAAGTGATTACAATTAGTTAAAAAAATAATATAATGTTTACAGATAGGATATGTATAGCATTAAATTATAAAGGGATAGAAAATCACAACTGAGGGAAAATAATAAAGATTCTCTAGGAAAGGAGATTTATATGAAAGAAAGTTTTAAAGATTATTTATTTATATTTGTCGGTGTTTTTTTAGTGGCCTTATCACTTGAGTACTTTTTCATACCTAATAATATAGCAGCAGGGGGATTAACAGGTTTAGCCATTGTAATTAATCATTATATACCAGCAATTTCTACTGGGCCTTTAGTGTTTATAATGGATTTATTCTTATTTATAATAGGATTTATTTTTCTTGGGAAAAATTTTGGAGTTAAAACAATTGTATCAAGTTTTAGCTTAGCAGGAATGATGACTTTTATTGAGAATTTTTTAGAACCAAAAGCGATAACTAATGATTTGATGTTAGCTGCTATCTTTGGTACTTTAATTACGGCAATAGGTATGGCTATAGTATTTAATGCAAATGCATCTACAGGTGGAACTGATACCATAGCAAAGATATTAAATAAATTTTTTCATATAGATATAGGAAAGTCTTTATTAGCAGTTGATTTTATAGTAACCTTATTAGGGGCAATTACTTTTGGTATAAATATAGGATTATATGGATTACTTTCAGTAATAATTAATGGAATTGCCATTGATAAAGTTATAGAGGGCTTCCATGTTTGTAAGGAAGTAACTATAATAAGTAAGAAAAGTGATGAAATCGGAAAATTCATAATGGAAGAATTAGAGAGAGGATGTACTTTTTTAAAAGGTGTTGGAGGCTTTACTGGAAAAGATACTTGTGTACTATATGCAGTTTTAGGTAGGAGTGAATTTATAAAACTTAAACAATATATTAGCAAAATTGATCCAAATGCATTTATTACAGTTGGAGAAGTACATGAAGTTATGGGAGAGGGATTTAAAAATATACAATAATCTTTTGATGAGACAATTTAATTATAAGGAGATTAATACACATATGCAAAAATTAAAAGAGTATTTTTTAGCTACTGTAGGTGTAGCAATAGTTGCTTTTGGATTAGAATATTTTTTCTTTCCATTAGATATAGCAGCAGGTGGAGTATCAGGATTAGCTTTAGCAATTAATCAATTAGTTAATATTAATCCAAGTATATTAGTTTTTATATTTAATATATTACTATTTGCACTAGCTTTCTTCTTAATAGGAGGATCTTTTGGGGCAAAGAGTATTTATGCTACAGTAATGATGTCAGTAATAATGTGGGTTTTTGAAAATTTTTTTAACCCAAGAGCCATAACTGATAACATGGTATTAGCATGTATATTTGGTTCAGCAGTATTAGCGTTTGGTACTGCAATAACATTTTATCAAGATGCATCTACTGGTGGAACTAGCATAGTTGCAAAAATTATTAATAAATATTTTCATTTGCCAATAGGCCAAGGATTATTATTAGCAGATTGTACTGTAACTTTATTAGCTATTTATTCCTTTGGTGTTGAAAAAGGACTTTTTGGACTTTTAAGTGCTATATTAATTGGAAATTTAGTTGATAAATTCATTGCTGGTATAAATCCTGTTAAACAAGTGTTTATAATTACAAATAAAGAACAGTTAGTGGTAGATTTTATTAATAATGATATTGATAGAGGATGTACAATTCTTACAGGTAAGGGTGGATATACGAAGGAAAATATGACAGTTATTTATACAGTTCTATCATCTAAACAATTTATTACATTAAAACAGTTTATAAAACAGAATAACCCAGAGGCATTTTTAACTGTAAGTGAATCAACTGAAGCCTTAGGGGAAGGATTTAAAGATTATTAAGATTTAAATAAGATTTTTTAAATTACTAAAAAATATAGATTTTATTTGGAAGAAAAGTAGAAAAAAAGTTTTTCCTTAAGCTTTGTTATGCTATAATAACGCTATAGGTTTAATAGCTTTTAAAATACGCTTATGTGTGAGGTGTTAGAGAATGATAGAATTTAAAAACGTATCTAAGCTATATGATAATAATGTTAAAGCTTTATCTGAAGTAAATATTTCTATAGAATCTGGGGAATTTGTATTCTTAGTTGGACCTTCTGGTGCAGGGAAATCAACTTTTATAAAAATGTTAATTAAGGAAACTGAACCTACAGTTGGGGAAATTGTGGTTGCAGGTAAAAAGTTAAATGCTGTAACAAGGAAGCAAATACCTTACTATAGAAGAAAGATAGGTATGGTTTTCCAAGATTTTAGACTTATTCCTACTTTAAACGTTTATGAAAATGTTGCTTTTGCTATGAGAGTTGTAGAAGCTCAACCTAAGGAGATTAGGAAGAGAGTTCCTATGGTATTATCTCTAGTTGGACTTTCACATAAGTATAAAATGTTTCCAAATGAGTTATCAGGTGGAGAACAGCAAAGAGTTGCCTTAGCTAGAGCTATTGTGAACAACCCATCAGTATTAATTTGTGACGAACCAACAGGTAACTTAGACCCTGAAACTGCTAATGAAATAATGGACCTTTTAGAGGACATTAATAGAGCAGGAACTACTATATTGATGGCTACGCATGCTAAAGACATAGTTAATAACATGAAAAAGAGAGTTATTGCTATTGAAAAAGGATCTATAGCAAGAGATACAGCAAGGGGGATGTACGAAGATGAAATTTAATACATTAAAGTACTTTTTTGTAGATGCATTTAAGAGTCTTAAAAGAAATAGAACCTTAAGTATTGCAGCTATGATAACTGTACTAATAACATTCTTTATATTTGGTACATTTATGCTTATTGGTCTTAATTTTAATAAGGCTATAGAAGATGTAGCGTCTAAAGTAGAAGTTAAAGTAAATTTAGATGACGAAATTAAATTAATAGATCAAAGGGAAATACAACTAAAGTTAGAAGAACAATCAGGAGTTAAGGAAGTTGTTTATGAATCAAAGGAAGAAGCTTTTTTAAACTTTAAGGAAAGTCTAAAAGATAATCCAGGCTTATTACAAGGTTTTGACTTACAAAATAATCCGCTTCCAAGTTCTTTCATAGTTAAACTAGAAGATCCTATATATGCAGAAGATATAGCGAAAGTTGTTGAAGGAATGTCAGGTGTTGAAGATATATCCAAGCAACAACAAGATATGATTGATACTATAAGTTCATTTATAGATGGAGTTAGAATAGCAGGAGTAGTTTTATTTGTAGTATTTATAGGGGTATCAATATTCTTAATAACTAATACTACTAAGATTACAGTTTACTCAAGAAGAAGAGAAGTTGGAATTATGAAGTTTGTTGGAGCTACAGATTGGTTTATAAGATGGCCTTTTATAATAGAAGGTATGATTATTGGATTTGTAGGATCATTATTAGCAAGTGTGCTATTATATTTCCTATATAAAAGTATTTTTGGATACATAGTATCTACTATGTTCTTAGTATCACTAGTTCCACCAAGCTTTATTTTAGGAGTTTTAACTTGGGGATTCCTAGCTGGTGGTACATTAATAGGAGCTTTAGGAAGTATAGTTGCTTTAAGAAAGTTCTTAGATGTATAAAGTTATTAATAAAAAGAGAGAATAAATTATATACTTTAAGTGGAGAAATTTCTCCACTTAAAATATTATTAAGAGAAATTTACTTGTAGTTAATTAGACTATATGAAAGGAGGTAGTTGAGATGGAAAATCATAATAAAGCTAAAGGAAAAAATGTGTTAAAAAAGCGCCTTAACATAGTGATAATTGTAGGTGTATTCATATTATCTAACGTTGTTTTCTTTTATTTAGGAAGTGCATTTACTAACGGAAATATAGGATTAAGAAATGTAAGTGAAGCAGTTGCTAAGGATGTAAGTGAAATTAAGGATGTTAAAAAATATGATTTATTGTTTGAAGTAAGGGAGAATTTACTTTTAAGATATAATGGAGAAATTGATGATAATGCTCTGTTGGAAGCAGCTATAAAAGGAATGACAGATTCATTAAATGATCCATACACTCTGTTTATGAATGATAAGGAATATGCCTCTTTTGTTGAACAAATTTCAGGCCATTTTGTTGGTATCGGAATTCAAGTTGGCATTAAAGATGAGAAGGTTACTGTTATTGCACCTATAGAAGGTTCTCCAGCTGAAAGGGTTGGCTTGAAATCTGGGGATGTAATCTTAAAGGTAAATGGGGAGGAAATGGCAGAGCCTAAACTTGAAAATACAGTTTCTAGGATAAAGGGAGAAGCTGGGACATCTGTTGATTTAACTATATCAAGAGGTGAAGAAATTCTAGATGTTACAATTCCTCGTGAAGAGATAAAGACAACTATTGTAAAAGGAGAAATGATTGAAGATAATATAGGATATATAAGATTATCATCCTTTGATGAAGATAGTGCTAAACAAATTAAAGAGAAAATTCTTCAGCTTAAGGGTGAAGGAATGGAAGGCTTAATTTTAGATTTAAGAGGAAATCCTGGTGGTTCTTTAGCTGAAGCTATTGGCATTGCATCTGAGTTTGTACCTAAAGGCAATGTTGTAACTTATACAATAGATAAGTATGATAAGAAGCAAGAGTATAAATCAGTAGGTGGTGACGCTCAAGGATTACCACTTGTAGTCTTAATTGATGGAGGTAGTGCTTCAGCATCAGAAGTTCTTACAGGAGCTTTAAGAGATTATGAGCTTGCAACAATAGTTGGAACTAAAAGTTTTGGTAAGGGTGTTGTACAACAATTAATCAACTTAAAAGATGATAAAGGTGGATTAAAAGTTACAACTTCTAAGTATTACACTCCTAATGGAGAAAATATACACAAGATAGGTATTACACCAGATATAGAAGTAACTATTCCAGAAGAAACTTTAAATAAGGAATATGATAAGAGTTTAGACACTCAATTAATAAAGAGTATAGAAGTTATTAAGGAAAAGTTAAAGTAGGAGGCTCATAGATGGACTTAATACTATATACCTTAAGAACTGTAGCATATGCAATAGTAGAGCCAATGCATATAATTATGTTAATAGTTTTAGGGGTAATGTTTTATTTAAAAAACAAAAGAATAGCAATAATTCAAAAAATGACTATTGGGGAGAATATTAACTCCCCTTTAGAGTTAACATTATCACAGATATTTTTAGGAATTATGGGCGGTGTTATAATCAGTCTAATGTTAAGTACTTTAGGAATAGTATTTAATGAAAATTCAGGCATAGTAATAATGTTTATGATTTCTATTTTACTTCTTTTTGTTAAGAAAAGATTTATTTGCTTTGCCTATTCGGGAGCTGCTCTTGGTGCTTTAGGAATTATTTCAGGTATAGTAGCAGGTGCAACTAATACTGAATCACTTATAAATGTTAATATACTTTCACTTATGACATTTGTTGGATTAATGCATGTGGTAGAAGGTATTCTTGTTATTATAGATGGAGGTAGAGGTGCTATACCTGTATTTTCAAATAAGGATAATAAGATAATAGGAGGCTTTGCTTATAGTAGATATTGGGCTTTACCAGTAGCAATTTTTATTGCAATGTCTAGAAATGTATCTAGTGCTATGACTTCTTCTATTGCAACACCTGATTGGTGGCCCTTAATAAATAGAGCTGATACATTACTAATATTAAGCACTGCAATGATTGCAAGTTTACCCTTGTATGGAGTTGTAAGCTATAATTCTGTATCTTTTACTAAGGGGAAAAATAAAAAGCCATTATACTCTGGTATTGGAATTTTAATTTATGGTGTTTTACTAACTGCAATAGCACAAGTTGCTCAGTTTGGAATAATTGGACAAATTGTCGTAGTTATATTTGCACCTTTAGGTCATGAACTAATGATTAAAATACAAAATAAGAGTGAAAATAGTGGTGAGTACTTATATGTAACTGATGATGAAGGAGTATCTGTACTTGAAGTAGCTCCAAATTCACCAGCATTCGCATCAGGAATAAGAAGAGGCGACAAGATTATTGAAGTCAATAAAAGCAAAGCTATGTCAGAGGTTGAAATATTTACGGCTGTTAGAGAAAGTTTTCACGAAATTACTTTTAAAATAAAGAAAATTTCCGGGGAAATAGTCGATTTAAGAGTTAGACCAATAGATAAAAAAGTAGGTATGCTTGTAGTTCCTAGAATGGTTGATGTAAAAAGTGCTTTAAGTGTAGAAAATGATGACTTTAAAAAAGTCTTAGAGGAAATGAAAAGAAAAAGATAGTATATAAGTTGTAATAAAGCTTTTACATTTTATTAAGTAAATTTAGTTTTAAAAATATTTTTAATATACATTTAGTGCAGAAGGGGAACTTACTTTCTGTACTTTTTTTTACCAATTTGATATAATTTTCATCATAAGTTATAGGTTTATCCGATCGCTAGCATTGCTAATACTTCCATTTTCTCAAAGTGGGAGATAAGCACTGCACGCGCCTGGATTAGTTCTTCTAGGCTTCAGATGGAGTAGGCATCCTGCAATCTGTGAAAGTGATTCACACAAAATGCAAGATTTTGGTTCTCTACTTTTTAAGAAAACTCCATCTGAAGCTAAGAATCACTTTATAAAAAAGGTGTATAATGAAAATATAGGTAGAGAAGGAGGGATACGATGCCTGAATTTAAAATAGTATCAAAGTTTAAACCCACAGGAGATCAACCACAGGCAATAGACAGTTTAGTAAATTCTATTGAAAATGGAGAGAGAGGGCAAACACTTTTAGGAGTAACTGGATCAGGAAAAACTTATACCATGGCTAATATTATAGAAAGGGTTCAAAAACCAACCTTAATATTAGCACATAATAAAACATTGGCAGCTCAGCTTTGCTCTGAATTTAAAGAGTTTTTCCCTAATAATATAGTTGAATACTTTGTTTCATATTATGATTACTATCAACCAGAAGCATATGTACCTCAGACTGATACTTTTATAGAAAAAGATGCAGCAATTAATGATGAAATAGATAAATTAAGGCACTCTGCTACATCAGCATTGCTTGAAAGAAGAGATGTAATAATTGTAGCGTCTGTATCTTGTATATATGGCCTAGGTAATCCAGAAGAGTATAAGAAGCTTACTATTTCTTTAAGACCTGGAATGATAAAAGATAGGGATGAAATAATAAAGAAGTTAATAGAAATTCAATATGAAAGAAATGATATAGATTTCGCTAGAGGAAGCTTTAGAGTTAGAGGAGACTCCTTAGATATTATTCCAGCTTCATATTCTAACAAGGGAATTAGAGTAGAATTCTTTGGAGATGAAATAGAAAGAATAAGAGAATTTGATGTTTTAACGGGAAATATTCTAGGAGAAAGAACTCATGTGGCTATTTCGCCGGCTTCTCACTTTGCTACTTCTTATGAAGTTTTAGAAAAAGCTATAGGCCAAATTGAAGATGAGCTTGAAGATAGGCTTAAAGAGCTTAATAGTCAGGAAAAATTATTGGAGGCTCAAAGGTTAAGGCAAAGAACTAATTTTGATATAGAGATGATTAGAGAAATGGGATATTGTAGTGGTATAGAAAACTACTCAAGAATATTAGATGGAAGAGCACCAGGAACTCCACCACAAACGCTAATAGATTATTTCCCAGATGACTTCTTAATGTTTATAGATGAAAGTCACGTTACTCTGCCACAATGTAGGGCAATGTATGCGGGAGATAGATCAAGAAAAAATACTTTAGTAGATTATGGTTTTAGATTACCTTGTGCTTATGATAATAGGCCATTAAAGTTTTCTGAGTTTGAGGAGAAGATAAATCAAATTGTTTTTGTAAGTGCCACTCCAAGCCAATATGAATTAGATCATTCAACTAATATTGCAGAGCAAGTAATTAGACCAACAGGATTATTAGATCCTGTTATAGAAATTAGACCAGTTAAAGGTCAAATTGATGATTTATATGCAGAAATCCAAAAGACTACAGCAAAAGGCTTTAGAACATTAATTACTACATTAACTAAGAGAATGGCAGAAGACTTAACTAAGTATCTTAAAGATTTAGGGATAAAAACTACTTATATGCACTCGGATATAGATACTATTGAGAGAATGAAGACTATAAGAGATTTAAGACTTGGTGAATATGATGTATTAGTTGGTATTAACTTACTTAGGGAAGGATTAGATATACCAGAAGTTGCATTAGTTGCTATATTAGATGCAGATAAGGAAGGATTCCTACGTTCTGAAACTTCATTAATACAAACTATAGGAAGAGCGGCTAGAAATTCAGAGAGTAGAGTAATAATGTATGCAGATAATATTACTAAGTCTATGGATAAAGCTATTAAGGAAACTGAAAGAAGAAGAGAAATTCAGATTAAGTATAATGAAGAGCATGGAATAACACCTCAAACAATAATTAAAGAAGTAAGAGAAGTAATTGAGGCTACTAAGGTTGCAGAGGAAATAAGTGAATATACTGCAAAAACACCTGATTCTAAGATATCAGCAAAAGATAAGAAGAAATTAATTAAGAAATATACTGATGAAATGATGGATGCAGCTAAGAACTTACAATTTGAAAGAGCAGCAGAACTTCGTGATATAATTAATGATTTAAATAGTAAATAATTAAAGATAGAATTTATTACTATTTGGTATTAGTTTATTCCTTGTATTCAATTTAAATAGTAATTAATTAAATAGAGAGCTTTATATTTTATATGAAAGTTTAAGTATTTTATATTTTAAACCTTCAATAATAATATAAAGTTCTTTTATTATATCAATTACCTTTTTACATTGTTGTTTTAAAGAAAATATGGAATAATATAACTAAAACAATGTTTTATAAGGGGAAAATTATGTCTAAGGGGTTAGGGAAAAAATATATAATTTTATTAATTACTTTAGTTTTGCTTTTAATAGTTTCTTTAGTTACGATTTTTATTAAAATAGGATTATCTAGTTATGATGAGTATATTAAAGATGGAGATGTTAAATTAATTGAAGTTAAAGCATCTACTGAAAATAATGATGAACTAAGCATAAATAGGGACTTAGATAGTGAAGAATTTAAGTCAGGATTATATACCTATAGTGAAGGTGGCCTTTATGGGTTTAAAAATGCCTATGGTGATATTGTTATAAAACCTAAATATGAAATAGCTAATAGTTTTTCAGAGGGGCTAGCAGCTGTTTATATAGAAGGGAAATATGGATATATTGATTACAAGGGAAATATGGTGATTGAAGGAGAGTACTCTCAATTAGGAAGTTTTAAAAATGGACTAGCAATTGCTGGTTTAGGCGATAGTACTCAGGCTATTATAGATAAATCAGGTAAAGAATTATTTATTACTAAGGAATATGTACTTTTTGATATAAAAGGAGATTATATATTAGCAAGTGATAGAAATAGTACAGATGGAGGTACAGTCTACTTAAATAAGGAGGGCAAAAAAGTAGGAGGGTTAGAATATAGGAATATAGAGGAGTTTAATGATGACTATTCTAAAGTAGAATTAAATGGTATGTATGGACTTATTGATGAAAAAGGTCAAGAGGTTATACCTTTAAAATATATTAATATTAGTGGATTTTCAGAAGGATATGCAGTTTTAAGTGATTCTAGTAAATCAATATTAATTGATAAAAATTTAAAAGAAGTAAAATTAGATAATATAAGTTTTGATAACTCATATTATAGTTTTGTTAATGGAATCATTATAGGAGAAGACTTAAATTCATTAGAATTAGTAGCCTTAGATAAGAATTTTAATGAACTGTTTAGACTACCATTTGATTATTATTTTTCAGGATATTCTAAATCAAATGTTTTAGTTTTTTATGATTTTTATGATAATATTATTTTGATAGACACTAATGGTAATATAAATTTTAAAGCTGAAAATTCAGATATAAGTTACAATACATCAACAGTAGTTGGAGATTATTTTATAATAGAAGATTTAAAATCTAATAAGTTTACTGTAATAGATTTAAATGGTAAGGAAATGATACCTAATAAGTATTCAGATATAGAAGCTATGGATAATTTCTTTATTTGCTATAAAGATGGTTTTTTTGGTGAAAAGATAGATATTTATTATGGTGATACAAAGATTACAGATAAAAGTATAAAATCTAGTTATATAAAACTTGAAGGAAATGGACTTTTAAGTATAGAAGAGGGTGATGATATTTATTATTTAAATAAATATGGTCAAAAGTTTTTAAATTATCTAGGGAGATAAGTATGGAGTTATTAGAAAGTTGTAATATGTGCCCAAGAAATTGTGGTGTAAATAGGTTAAAAGATAAAGTTGGATATTGTGGGGCAGGAAAGAATATAAGGGTGGCAAGAGCTGCCCTTCATTATTGGGAAGAACCTTGTATATCAGGTAGTATTGGATCTGGTACAGTATTTTTTTCTTACTGTACTTTAAAATGTGTTTTTTGTCAAAACTATAATATAAGTCAATGCTCTTTTGGAAAAGAAATAACTATAGATAGGCTTGCTGAGATTTTCTTAGAATTACAGGAAAAGGGAGCTTTAAATATAAATTTAGTTACTCCTACCCATTATGTTCCTCAAATTATTGAAGCATTAAAAATAGCAAAGGAAAAGGGACTAAAGTTACCTGTAATTTATAATAGTAGTGGTTATGAAAAAGTAGAGACTATTAAACTTTTAAAAGGTTATATAGATGTTTATTTACCAGATATGAAGTATTTTGATACTAAGTATTCAATGAAATATTCTAAAGCAAAAGATTATTTCTTATATGCAAAAGAAGCTATTGATGAAATGGTAAATCAAGTTGGAGAAGTTAAATTCGATAATAATGGAATAATAAAAAAAGGGGTAGTAATAAGACATCTTATGCTTCCAGGCTTGCTATTTGATTCAAAGAAAATAATAGACTATATTCACAGTACATATGGAAATAAGGTCTATATAAGTATAATGAATCAGTACACACCTCTTGAACACGTTAAGGTTTACCCAGAATTAAATAAGCCATTAAATCAAAAGCATTATGAAGCTATTATAGATTATGCAGTAAGTATAGGGGTGGAAAATGGATTTATACAGGAAGAAGGAACAGATAAGGAAAGCTTTATTCCTTTATTTAATTTTGAGGGAGTGTAGGCAACAAAACTGCCCAATGAAAAATTGACAATTATTAATTATTAATTGTTAACCGTTCTTAGTTGACAATAAATATAATAAAATTTAGAATAGAGTAAAGAACGCTTGTTCGAAGAATAAGTAAAAGTAGAAGAGGTATTAGAAATGAAGGATAAAATTATAATAAAGGGTGCTAAGGTACATAATTTAAAAAATGTTTCTTTAGAAATACCTAGAGATAAGTTAGTAGTATTTACTGGACTATCAGGTTCAGGAAAGTCATCATTAGCATTTGATACCCTATATGCAGAAGGGCAAAGAAGATATGTAGAGTCTCTTTCATCTTATGCAAGACAATTTTTAGGTCAAATGGATAAGCCAGATGTAGAGTATATAGAAGGGCTTTCACCAGCTATATCTATAGATCAAAAAACAACTAGTAAAAATCCACGTTCTACAGTAGGGACAGTAACTGAAATATATGATTACCTAAGATTATTATATGCAAGAGTAGGTAAACCTTATTGTCCTAAATGTAAAATTCCAATAGAACAACAAACTGTGGATCAAATTGTGGATAGTGTTATGGCTCTTGGGGATAGAACTAAACTTCAAGTGCTAGCACCAGTAATTAGAGGTAAAAAGGGAACTCATGAAAAAGTTATTGATAGCATAAAAAGAAGTGGATTTGTAAGAGCAAGAATAGATGGTTCTATTTATGAGCTAACTGAAGAAGAAGTTAAATTAGAGAAAAATATTAAGCATAATATAGAAGCTGTTGTGGATAGGATAGTAATTAAGGATGGTATTGAAGGAAGATTATCAGATTCCATTGAAACTGCTTTAAAGCTAGCAGATGGATTAGTAGTAATGAATATCATTGATGGCGAAGATATACTGTATAGTGAAAGATTTGCTTGTCATCAGTGTGGAATGAGTATAGATGAACTTGCTCCAAGATTATTCTCCTTTAACTCGCCATTTGGTAAATGTGACAACTGTGATGGATTAGGAACTCTAATGGAGATAGATGAAAACTTAGTTATTCCTAATAAGGATTTAAGTATATTAGAAGGAGCTATTGCTACTTGGGGAGAGGGAAGACTTAAGGGAGATTCTTGGACATTTTCTATATTAAAAGCATTAAGTGAAGAGTATGATATAGACTTAAGTAGACCTGTAAAAGAGCTTAGTAGAAAGGCTTTAGATTTAATTTTATATGGTACTAATGGCAAAAAGTTAAATGTTACTTATACCAAAGAAGGAGTTACTTCACAATATCATTATGCATATGATGGTGAAATTAATTCATTAAAAAGAAGATATAGAGAAACTAATTCTGATTATATAAAAAATGAAATTGAACAATATATGAGTGATAATCCATGTCCAAAGTGTAATGGAGCAAGACTTAAAAAAGAAGCATTAGCAGTTAGAGTTGGAGATAAAAATATTAATGAATTTACTAAGTTATCTATAAAAGATGAATTAGAATATATTTCATCAATAGAATTCTCTGAAAAAGATACGATAATAAGTGATCAGATAATTAGAGAAATAAAAAGCAGGCTACAGTTTTTAATAGATGTTGGGCTAGATTATTTAAATTTATCAAGAAACTCAGGTACATTATCAGGTGGTGAATCTCAAAGAATTAGACTTGCAACGCAAATAGGATCAGCTCTTATGGGTGTATTATATATCCTAGATGAGCCAAGTATAGGACTGCATCAAAGAGATAATGATAAACTAATAGGTACTCTTAAAAATTTAAGAGATGTGGGAAATACAGTAATAGTTGTTGAGCATGATGAAGATACTATGAGAGAGGCAGATTTTATAGTTGATATTGGACCGAGAGCTGGCGAACATGGTGGAGAAATAGTTGCAGCAGGAACTTTAGATGAAATTAAGAACACTAAAGAATCAATAACAGGACAATATCTGCTAGGAGAAAAGAAGATAGAAGTTCCTACTGAAAGAAGAAAAGGTAATGGAAACTTTATAAAGGTTAAGGGAGCTAAAGAAAATAATCTAAAGAATGTTAGTATTGATATTCCTTTAGGGACTTTAACAACTGTAACTGGAGTTTCAGGTTCAGGAAAAAGTACTTTAGTTAATGAAATATTATATAAGGGATTAAATAAGCTTGTAAATAGAAGTAAAAATCCTGTTGGAGCTCATAAAGAAATTTTAGGGCATGAAAATATAGATAAGATAATAGATATAGATCAAAGTCCAATAGGAAGAACTCCAAGATCAAACCCAGCTACATACACAGGTGTATTTGATATTATAAGAGAGCTATTTTCAACAACACAAGAAGCTAAGATGAGAGGGTATAAACCTGGAAGATTTAGTTTTAATGTTAAAGGTGGAAGATGTGAAGCTTGTACAGGTGATGGAATAATTAAAATAGAAATGCAATTCTTATCAGATGTTTATGTACCTTGTGAAGTATGTAAGGGAAAGAGATACAATAGAGAAACCTTAGAAGTTAAATATAAAGGAAAAACAATAGATGATATCCTAAATATGACTGTTGAAGAAGGATTGAAGTTTTTTGAAAATCTTCCGAGAATAAAAAATAAGTTAGAAACATTATATGATGTAGGACTTGGATATATAAGATTAGGTCAGCCATCAACACAATTATCAGGAGGAGAAGCTCAAAGAATAAAGCTTGCTTTTGAACTTTCAAAGAGAAGTACAGGAAAAACTTTATATATCTTAGATGAGCCAACTACAGGACTTCATATTGATGATGTAAGTAGATTAGTAGAAATTCTACAAAGATTAGTTGAGGCAGGAAATACAGTAGTGGTAATCGAACATAACTTAGATATGATAAAATGTGCTGATTATATAATAGACTTAGGACCAGAAGGTGGAGATAAGGGAGGAACAATAGTTGCTACTGGAACACCTGAAGAGATAACGAAGGTTAAGAAATCTTATACAGGCCAATATCTTAAAAAGATGTTAAGATAAGGCTATTACTCTTGTTATTTTTGGCTATAAGTTTTAATATATAATGGTAATATAATAGTAATTTAGAGGTGGAATATGGGTTTTTCAGAACTAATAACATTTGTTTTTGGTGTAATTTTTATAATAATTTTGTATTTTATAATTTATTATGCACTAAAAATAATGTACAAGGATGTTAAGGGTGGCGGAAGAAGAAGAAGGCCATCTTCAGCAGTAAGAAATTTTGGAATAGAAGTGTTAAGTGCTGGAGATAACTCAAGCTTAGAAGAGGGATCAGTTTTATTATTAAATGATAGCTTAACTATAGGTAGAAAAGAAGGAAATACTATAAGATTAACTGATCAATATGTTTCGGGAAGTCATGCTAAAATAATAGTTAGAAATAATGAGATAGAAGTAGAAGATTTAAATAGTACTAATGGTGTCTTTGTTAATGATGGAAAAGTAAAGGGACGCTGTAAGATTAAAGCTAACGATAAGATAAGAATAGGAAGTGCAACTTTTAGGGTTATAAGAGCTGATAAAAAATAGAGGTGAGGATATGAATAAGACGTTAAAGTTAGAAAAAAGAGTTCTTAAATTAATTTATTTATTATGCTTACTTTTATTTACAAACCTAGGGTTATTACAAAAGCCCTTTGATACAAAGGCATTAATTATAGGAGTAGTTCTATGTATTATAATAGGATTTTCTCATTACCTTATTAGAAGGTTTTATCCAGAAGGAGATAAGTTTCTATTAATTTTTTCGAGTATTCTTGCAGTAGTAGGAATAGCTGTATTATATAGAATAGATCCTAGTTTTGCATTAAAGCAATTAGTTTGGGCAGTCCTTGGGATAGTAGCTTATATAACTATAGTTGTAGCCATGCCAGATTTAAAAAGCTTTGCTGGGTATAAGAAGATATATATGATATTAACCTTAATATTAATGCCTATGGGACTTATATTTGGATTAGTAACTGGAATAAGAACTAATGGAGCTATGAACTGGGTTTACTTAGGACCAATTAGCTTTCAACCTTCTGAGTTTGGGAAAATAGCATTAGTTTTATATTTAGCATCTGCTTTAATTAAATATGAAAGTAAGAATGTTATCAAAGAAGATTTTAAGCAGCTTATTGAACCAGCATTAGTAGTAATGTTTTCATTAGTATGTATGGTTTTACAAACAGATCTTGGATCTACATTAATTTTCTTTGGTATATCAGTAACTATGCTTTACATAGCAACATCTAAGAAGAAGTACGTATTTACTTGCTTAGGGCTTTCAGCAGTGGGAGCTTTAGGGGCTTATGGAGTGTTTGGACACGTTCAGAGAAGAGTTATGATTTGGTTAGATCCATGGCAGTATGCCCATGATGAGGGATATCAAATTGTTCAAGGTCTTTATGCAATAGCTTCTGGAGGATTGCGTGGAGTTGGTCTTGGAAAAGGATATGCTCCTGATTTAATCTTTGCAAGTGAAAGTGATTTTATCTTTGCAGTAATATGTGAAGATTTTGGAATGATATTTGCAGTTGGTTTAATGATAATATACTTCTTATTATTTTATAGAGGTATTAGAAATGCTTTTGTTACTAATGATGCATTTAGTCAATTAGTAGCAGTTGGATTTAGTACCATGATAGCCTGTCAAACCTTAGTTATTATAGGTGGTATTTTCACTGTTATACCTTTAACAGGTATAACACTACCTCTTATTAGTTATGGTGGTAGTTCTATGTTAACTATGTTCTTTGCATTAGGCATATTACAAAAAATTTCTGAGGCCTAATAGGTGTTAGATATTATAATAAGGAGGAGCTATGAAAGAATTATCTAAGAGTGTGAGAAACGTTATGGTTATATTTCTATTTTGTTTTATAGCCCTAATATCATATATAGCATATTTCCAAGTCTTTAAAGGCCCTGACATAGCAAATGATACAGGTAACAGAAGACTTTGGGCAAAGAGAAATGAAGTCTTAAGAGGAACTATTTACTCAAGAGACGGAGAAGCATTAACTAATAGTGTTAGGATTGATAAAGATAGCCAAAGTAGGGAATATACTTATGGTGATTTATATGTTCACTCATTAGGATATATAGATGAAAGATTTGGACTAACTGGTTTGGAAGAAGAGTTCGATTCTGAGCTTTCAAAATATAATAGTTTCGGTAATGGATTAAGAAGCTTCTTAAGCGATTTTGATATAAAGAAGGCCTTTGAAAATAGAGATGAAGAAAAGGTTGGGAATGGTATTGTAACTACTTTAGATCACGATATACAAAAGGCTGCTTACGATGCTATGGGTGATTTAAAAGGAGCTGTGGTAGCTTTGAATCCTAAGACAGGAGAAATCCTAGCTATGGTTTCTAAGCCTACTTATGATCCTACTAATTTAGAGCAAACAATAGAAGATGCTAATACAGGAGTAGATGAAGAGTTTAAGCTTCTAAATAGGGCGGTTGATGGTATGTATCCACCTGGATCTGTATTTAAAACTGTAACATTAGCAGCAGCGTTAGAAAATGATCCTAGTATAGTAAATAGAACTTTTAGTGATACAGGTAAAATTACTTTCCCTGATGGTAGAGAATTAAATAACTATATGATGCAAGCTCATGGAGATCTTAGCTTACAAATGGCATATAGGGTTTCTAGTAATGTAGTTTTTGGAACATTAGCTATGGAAATGGGAAATGAAAAGCTTAAAGAAGTATCTGAAAGATTTGGATTCAATTCAAGGATTAATGGAACTGGCGTAAGCATACCAGCAAGCAAATTCCCAACATTAAAGCCTGAAGAAATAGGTAACATTGCTCAAAGTGGTATAGGTCAAGGTAGTGTATTAAGTACACCAATGCAAATGGCTATAGTAGCAGCAACTGTTGCAAATGATGGAGTCTTAATGCAACCTAAATTAGTTAATAAAATAGTAGATAAGGATGGAAATACTATAAAAGAATATCCAAATAAAGCTTTAAAGGAAGATGTAATATCTAAGGATATTGCAGGTACTGTTAAAGAGTATATGGGATATTTAGTATCTAACAATATATATAGATGGCCAGCCTTCGATGGTACAAATGCTGGTGGTAAAACTGGTACAGCTGATTATATGTTAGAAGATGGATCAGAAGGAATACCTCATGGATGGTTTATATCCTTAGCACCAGTAGATGATCCGCAAATTGCAGTAGCTGTAATAGTTGAAGAAGGTGAAAATGGAGCAGGTTCAGCAGCAGATATAGCATCGAAAGTAGTTAGAATGGCAACACTAGGCTATTGATAATGAAAAATGAAGAATTAAGAATGAAAAATTGAGGATGTGATTTTTTCAAAATCACTCAAAATAAAGTTTTTATTAAAGGGCTGCTTTTGCAGCCTTTTAATATTTAATCTAAAAGTTGTCAATAACGGCTTTTTTCCACCATTTTTTCATTTTTTAATTCTTGAATTAATTAATTAATTAATTAATTCTTTAATTCTTTAATTCTTTAATTTTTCTTCTGTGTGTTCGGAAGTAAATTTTCTTACATACTAAGGCTAGGTGGAACAAATCAATTAACCCTAAGCATATATTAAAATATGACAAATTTTCAATACGAAAGGACAAAAGGAGACATTATTTATGTTTAGGGTTAAGGGTTTAGAAGTTGAAGGTTGCTACTTAATTACGCCAACAGTATCTATGGAGAGTACTTGCGATTTAATTAAAATTTTTAGTGAAAGTCAGTTTAATATATATGGATTAAGTACAGAATTTAAAGAGGAGTATTATGCAATAGCGAAATCAGGGACTGTAAGAGGTATGCATTTTCAATTGCCACCAGAGGGACATGATAAATTAATTACATGTATAGTTGGGGAAATCGAAGATGTAGTAATTGATTTAAGAAAAGAATCAAAAACCTTCGGAAAGTTTACTAAGGTAAATCTCAATGAAGAAAATAAAAATTTAATATATGTTCCATCAGGGTGTGCTCATGGATATTACATTAAGGGAAATAAAGAAGCACTAATTTATTATAAAGTTACTAAGCCTTTTATAAGAAGCTTAAGGGGAGGAGTTCACTGGAATTCCTTAGATATACCTTGGAGTTTTGATTATAACAAGGTTTTAGTTGAGAATGAGGACACAACTTGGCCAAAGTTTGAAGATTTTACTTCGCCTTTTTAATTAAGAGAGATAAATTTTTCTACTAAAATCTAGAGGAGATAATAAAACTATATGTAAATTATCTCTTTTAGAGTTACTTTTCTATTGTATTATTTATTAGTAGTGATAAAATTAATCTTGCAAAATGATTATTTGGAGGAGTAATTTAAATGTTTGATTTTGAATACCATTTAAAAAACCTACCAGAAAAGCCAGGAGTTTACATAATGAAAAATAGTCTTGGTGAAGTAATTTATGTAGGTAAGGCAAAAGTTTTAAAAAACAGAGTAAAAAGTTATTTTCAAAATTCAAAAAATCACTCTGAAAAAGTAAAAGTAATGGTAAAGAATATTTCTGAATTTGAGTATATAGTTACTGATTCTGAGATGGAAGCTTTAATTTTAGAATGTAACTTAATTAAAAAATATAGTCCTAGATATAATATTGCATTAAAGGATGATAAATTTTATCCATTTATAAAAATAACTAATAATGATGATTTTCCTAGGGTCTTTGTAACTAGGAAATATGCAAAGGATGGAGCGAAATACTTTGGACCATATACAAACGGAACAGCAGTATATGAAACTATAACTCTAATTAATAAGATATTTCCATTAAGAACCTGCAAATTATTAATTAATGAAAATAGTACTCCAGTTAGACCTTGTTTAAATTATCATATAAAAAAATGTGATGCTCCTTGTGCAGGTTATGTTACAAAAGAAGAATACGGTAAAATGATAAGTGATATCATGGATATACTTAATGGAAAAGATAAGACAATAGTAAATTCGTTGAAAAAAGAAATGGAAGATGCCTCAAAAGAATTAGAATTTGAAAAGGCAGCTAAGTTTAGAGATAAAATCCTTGCAATTGAAGCTATAGTTGAAAAGCAAAAGATATTTAAGACTATGGAAGGTGATGAGGACTTCATAAACATTTATGAGGATGAAAAGGATAGTTGTATTCAAGTATTCTTCTCTAGAGATGGTAAGATAATTGGTAGAGAGCATTTTATCTGTGAAAATACTGCTGGTGATGAAGTAGGCGAGGTATTAGAGGACTTTATTACTTCATTTTACGGTGGTACGGCAAAGGTGCCTAAAACAATCTATTTACCATATATAAATGATACTGAGCTTATTGAGGAGTTTTTAACTATTAAAAGAGGGGCTAAGGCTTGGGTTAAGATACCTCAAAAGGGACAAAAGAAAGATATGCTTGAGATGGTTAAGAAAAATGCTAAAATTACTCTTGAGCAATTTAAAGATAAGTATTTAAAAGAAAAAGAAATAAATAGGGTTTCTCTACAAGAACTTCAAGATATGCTAGATTTAGATGAACCACCTTTTAGAATAGAATCATATGATATATCTAATATTCAGGGGGTTGATTCAGTTGGTACTATGGTAGTTTTTGAAGAAGGAAGAGCTAAAAATAGTGATTATAGAAGATTTAAGATAAAGTCCGTTAAAGGTGCTAATGACTATGATAGTATGAGAGAAATTCTAGAAAGAAGATTTAAACATGGACTTGAAGAAATAAAGAAGATCCAAGATAAGCAACTAAATTTTTCAAGTGGTAAATTCTCTAGTTTCCCAGATCTTATTATGATGGATGGGGGTAAGGGACAGGTAAATGTAGCTTTAGAAGTTTTAGATAGTCTAAATATAAGCATTCCTGTTTGTGGTTTAGTTAAAGATGATAAGCACCAAACTAGAGGTATAATTTATAATAATAATGAGTTAATTATAAATAGAAGTTCGAATTTAATGCAAATGATTAGAAGAATACAAGATGAGGTTCATAGATTTGCAATTACATATCATAGAACCTTAAGAGATAAAAGAACACTACATTCTATATTAGAGGATATTCCTAATGTTGGAGAAAGACGAAGAAGAAATCTTTTAATGAAGTTTGGAAGTGTTGAAAATATAAAGAATGCAACCTACGAAGAGCTATTGGAAACTCCAAGTATAGACAAGAAAGCGGCTAATAGTATAATAAGTTACTTTAAGACAGAGGAAAAAAAGTAACAAAGTGATTATAAATTAATTATAATATACAAATATGGCTTTAATGGGTTGTTAATTAATAAATTTTAATTTATACTATGTAAGTATTACTGGTTATTTATAAGGAGTTAGGTATGAATCAATATAAGAAATTTGAAGGCTTATTTAAAGAGTTTTATAAAAGCGAAAATGTTATTGTAGATGCAGAAATGAAAAATTATGTTCATTTCAGAGTTGGTGGCCCTGCTGATATTCTATTAATTCCTGAAAATAAAGATCAAGTTGTAAAGACTATAGAAATATGTAAGAACAACAACATACCTTACTTTGTAGTAGGAAATGGGTCAAACCTTTTAGTGAGAGATGGCGGAATTAAAGGTGTAGTAATAAAATTTAATGAAGTAAAAAACATTACAGTTCAAGGTGAAGTAATTGAAGCTGAATGTGGAGCTATGCTGAAAGATGTATCTAATGAAGCTTTAAATAATTCTTTGACAGGTTTTGAATTTGCATGTGGTATACCTGGAACTATAGGTGGAGCTGTGTTTATGAATGCTGGAGCCTATGATGGAGAAATCGCTCATGTAATAGAGAGTGCTGAAGTTATAGATAACAATGGTGAAATTAAGGTTTTATCAAAGGACGAGTTAGAGTTAGGTTATAGATCTTCAGTAGTAATGAAGAAAAACTATATTGTTTTATCAGCTAGGTTTAAATTAAAGCATGGTGAAGTTAGAAAGATAAAGGAAATTGTTGATGATTTAACTAATAAGAGAGAATCAAAACAACCTTTAGAATATCCTTCAGCAGGAAGTACTTTTAAAAGACCAGTAGGTTATTACGCTGGTAAATTAATTCAAGATGCTGGATTAAAAGGATATGGAATAGGTGGAGCGGCTGTTTCAGAAAAACATTCAGGTTTTGTTATTAATAAAAGCAATGCAACTGCTAAAGATATATTAGATTTAATAGCACATATTCAAAATGAAGTTAAAGATAAATTTGATGTTGAGCTTCACCCAGAAGTTAGAATAATTGGTGAAGATAAAAAGTAAAAATGGATTATAAATAAAGCTTCCCATAGTATAAGTTTCTATACAGTAGATAGCTTTAAGTTCAGCAACTTATACTATTTGGAAGCTAATATATTTTATAATATATATACCTAGTAAATCTAAAGGAAAAAGCTAGATGATATTTGGTTTTAAAAATACTCTATATTTAAGTAAGAGAAGTTACTTAAATATAGAGTATTTTTATTTTATATATGGAATCTTCTATTATTTATATTAGAACTACAAAGAAATAAATTCATATTTGATATTTGAGTATTAAATTGAATTTATAAGTATAAAGTTAGATTTACTTTAATTATATTTGCATAAGATATGAATAAGTAAAATTAAAAAATTAACAAATCATTGACAATTATTAAGTGGTATAATATACTATATTTAAAGTTAATAATAAATGCTTTGGGGGTAATGTATATGAGAAAATTTTATGTTAAAGAAAGATTAATAGCTTTGGGAGCCAAGTTTGATATTTATGATGAAAATGACAATAGGGTTTTTATTGCTGAAGGAGATAAGTTTGATATAGGTAAAAATATAAGCTTATATGATTCAAACAATAGGAAAATATTATATTTAAAACAAAAGTTTAGAATAGGAGCTCATAAATATATTGCATATGATGAAAATATGCATGAAATAGCTGTTATAGATAAAAGTATTATGATTCCTGAATATAATATATCAGGAATATATGGAGATATGGTAATGGAAAGTGCTAGTGTTTGGGGAAGGCATTATGAGATAAAAATTGCAGGAACAGTAGTAGGAAGAATAGATAAAGAATTTACTTTTGGAAGAGACAGATATTTTCTAGAGGTATTAGATGAAACTTATACAACATTTTTTATTGGATTACTTATTATGATTGATATGGTAAGATTCCATAACAACAATTAATAATAAAATTAGGAGGAGTTTATAGAATGGCACATGAAGTAGATTATGAAATTAAGGGGAATGAAATGCAGTTTGTGGAGATTGAATTAGATCCAAGAGAAACGGCGGTAGCAGAATCAGGAGCAATGATGATGATGGATAATTATATAACCATGGATGCTATCTTTGGAGATGGTAGTGAAAAATCTCAAAGTGGGGGGTTCTTTGGTAAGCTTGGAAGTGCTGCCAAAAGAGTGATCACTGGTGAAAGCTTATTTATGACTGCCTTCACCAATACTGGAATGACAAAACAAAAAGTTGCTTTTGCAGCACCTTACCCAGGTAAGATATTGCCTATGGATTTAAGATCTTATGGTGGAAGATTAATTTGCCAAAAAGATTCTTTTTTATGTTGTGCTAAAGGAGTCAGTATTGGAATAGCCTTTGCTAAAAAGTTAGGTACAGGATTCTTTGGTGGAGAGGGATTTATACTACAAAAGCTTGAAGGAGATGGATTAGCATTTATTCATGCAGGTGGAACTATAGTAAAGAGAACTTTAATGCCAGGAGAAATTTTAAAAATAGATACAGGTTGTTTAGTTGCAATGACTCAAAATGTTAACTATGATATACAATTTGTAGGTGGAATAAAAAATGCAGTTTTTGGTGGAGAAGGATTATTCTTTGCAACATTAACTGGACCTGGAGAAGTTTGGATTCAAAGTTTACCATTTAGTAAACTTGCATCTAGAGTATATGCATCAGCACCTCAAAATATGGGGAAATCAGTTGATCAAGGAAGTGTACTAGGATCTTTTGGAAATATATTTGAAAGGTAGGGGTGGAAACTTTTCTCTGATTTATATATAATTGAAAGAAAAGTATATTACAATAAATAACAAAAGGGGGAAGAGCTGGCGCTCAATGAAGAATTAAGAATGAGTAATTATTAATTGTTAATTGAACTTTAGTTCGGTGTAGGATGGAGTATAAAGTTAGAGAAGAAATTAAAAAGCTTAGTAAGTATGTGGCAGGAAAGCCGATATCAGAAGTGAAGAGGGAATATGGAATAGATAGAGTTGTAAAGCTTGCATCTAATGAGAATCCATTGGGAACCTCAGATAAGGTTAAGAAGCTTATAGTAGAATTAGTTAGTGAAATGAATATGTATCCAGATGCATCTTCATATGATTTTAAGGAAGCGTTAAGTAAGAAGCTTAATGTAACAAGGGATATGATTTTCTGTGGGGCAGGATCGGATTCTTTAATTAATGTAATATGTGAAGTTTTTTTAGATAAAGGCGATGAAAGCATAATGGCTGAAATCACCTTCCCAAGATATGAAAGCAATACAATACTAATGGGAGCAACCCCTGTTAAAATACCACTAAAAGATAATGGGTTAGATATAGAAGCTATGGTTTCAGCTATTACAGATAAAACAAAAGTTATTTGGTTTTGTAACCCAAACAATCCTACAGGTGGTATATTTACTAAAACAGAATTTGATAAGGTAGTTGGAAAAATTCCTAAAGATGTAATTATAGTTATGGATGAAGCTTATGGAGAGTATGTAACTTCAAATGATTTTCCTAACTCTTTAGAATTATTAAAGGAGTATCCTAATATGATAATATTAAAGACATTATCAAAGGCTTATGGATTAGCTTCTTTAAGATTTGGATATGGAATAGCTAAAGAGGAAATAGTTGATTATATAAATAGGGTTATAAACTCTTTTGATGTTAACTTATTTGCTCAAAGAGCGGCTTTAGTAGCTATAGAAGATGAAGAGTTTATAAGTGCTGTTAAAGAGTATAATGCTAGGGAAAGAGAAGTATTATATAATGCATTTAAAGAAACGGGACTTGAATATATACATTCAGAGGCTAATTTCATTATGGTAAATGTAAATGGAGATGATAAGTCAATACATGAATATTTATTAAGAAATGGTTATATAATAAGACCAGGTTACTTATTAGATATGCCAGGATGGATAAGGGTAAGCCTTGGGACTAAAGAACAAAATATAGAGTTTTGTGATTTATTAAAAAAGGCTATTGAAAATAGAGATAAATAATTTAGTGGAGGAAAGTTAAGGCTTTTCTCCTTTTTAAATATTGAAATTTATTAAATTAGTAATGTTATTATGATATAATTTAAATATAAAATTAAAAGTTAAGGGAGGTAATTTTGGTGAGATTTATAATAGTAACAGGATTATCAGGAGCAGGTAAAACAGAAGCAACAAGAAGTCTAGAAGATATGGGATATTTTTGTGTAGATAACCTTCCTCCAAAACTAATACCGAAATTTGCTGAGGCTTGTGTTCAAAGTCAAGGAAAAATAGATAAAGTCGCACTTGTTATTGATATTAGAGGTGGAATTTTCTTTGACGATCTATTTGAAAGTCTTAACTATTTAAAGGCTCAAGAGTTCAAATATGAAATATTATTCTTAGATGCTTCAGATGAAGTTCTAGTTAAGAGATTTAAGGAAAGTAGAAGAAGCCACCCTTTAGCACCTGGGAGTAGAATAATTACAGGTATAAATGAGGAAAGAAAGAAGCTAAGAGAAGTTAAAGATAGAGCAGATATAATAATAGATACTTCTAAGTATGCTATTAAAGACTTAAGAGAAGAAATGAATAAAAATTATGGGAATGCACAGCAGCCTGAAAAGGATCTTTCAATAACTGTTTTAAGCTTTGGGTTTAAATATGGAATTCCGGTAGATGCAGATTTAGTTTTTGATGTAAGATTTATACCAAATCCTTTTTACATACCTAAACTTAAGCCTTTCTCTGGAAATGATGAACCAGTAAGAGATTATGTTTTAGCCCAAGAAGAAACTAAGGGGTTTATAACAAAAACGGATGATTTATTAGAATTTTTAATTCCTTATTATAAGAAAGAAGGAAAAAGGCAATTAATTGTATCTGTTGGATGTACAGGTGGAAGGCATAGATCAGTTGCAATAGCAAACTCATTATATGAAACATTAGCTAAGAGAAATTATAGTGTCTCTGTAGAACATAGAGATATTAGGGAGGATGTACACCAAGGAGCTAAGAAACTATGAGAATTAAAGACTGGTTGAGGCCAGGTGTTAAAATAAAGCGGTGGTTATTCTTTGGGATATTTGGAATATTATTAATTGCTTTTGGATTCACAGAGCTTGCTGTAAGAAGAGTTTATGATGTTTACTATAAGATATTTTATATATTCTTAAATATAACAGGAGTACTTGTTATATATATTTCAGTTGTTGAAAGTATGAAGTCTATAATTGCCCTAAATAACAAGGGATATATTCAATTATCAATTGATAGTAGAAAGATGGAAAACTTAATATATGAAAAAAGATTATTAGTAAAAGGACCTAAGATAGTGGTTATTGGTGGAGGCACAGGTCTTTCCACTATGCTTAGAGGGTTAAAGTACTATACTTCTAATATCACTGCAATAGTAACAGTTGCTGACGATGGTGGTGGGTCTGGGGACTTAAGAGAGGACCTAGGAATGTTGCCACCAGGAGATATAAGAAACTGTATATTAGCATTGGCAGATACAGAGCCTCTAATGGAAGAGCTACTTCAATATAGATTTCCTGATGGGAGGCTGAAAAACCAGAGCTTTGGTAACTTATTCTTAGCAGCAATGGATGGAGTAAGCGATAACTTTGAGGATGCAGTTCAAAAAATGAGTTCTGTACTAGCAGTTACTGGGAAGGTTGTACCAGTAACTTTAGAAGATATGAAGCTTGTAGCAAGGCTTGAAAATGGTAGTATCGTTGAAGGGGAATCCCAGATACCAGAGGAAGCAATAAAGCAAAACTCAAGAATAAAACAGCTTATGATAGAACCTAAGGATGCGAAGCCATTAAAGGATGCACTAAAAGCTATAGAAGAAGCTGATGCAATAGTTCTAGGACCGGGTAGTCTTTATACTAGTGTAATACCTAATCTTTTAGTTAAGGATATTTCTGATTATATTAGAAAAAGTGATGCTATAAAGATTTATATTTCTAATATTATGACTCAACCTGGAGAAACACATGGTTTTAAAGCTTCAGACCATATAAAGGTTTTAAAGAAGTATGGTGGTAGAGGTATAGTAAACTATGTAATAGCAAATAGGGGAGATATACCTGCAGATGTTAAAGAAAAGTATTTAAAAGATGGATCTCAACTAGTTGATTTAGATAGTAAGGAACTTAAAAGTCTAGGAGTCGAAGTTATAGAAGCTTCTTTAGCTAAGATTGAAAAAGGTTATGTAAAGCATGATTCAGAATATTTAGCTGAAGTTTTAGTAGATACTATAATGGAAAAGAAACTTTTATATGATAGGAAGAAAATTATTGAATATATGTATGTTTCTCAAAAAATAAAAGAAAGAGACAAAAAAAGTAAGTAAGTTCAAACAAGAAGATTGTGGAAAAATGGAATATTTTCTATTTTTCGACAGTCTTCTTTTTGTTTTTATTGGTAATTATTTGTTGAAATTCGGCAATGGTTATAAGAAATATAGAAGAATATTAAATATTTTGTTAAAATATAGTATATTAAGAAAAATTTAAAAACATGGTGTTGAGGCAAAGGGGATTTATCGTATGGTTGTTTTAATGATTTTTATTGAGATGATGCTAAATGTTATACTTTACAATGGTCTATTTAATGACGGAAAAAAGAAAAACTTACTGAAGTATTGTATAGTTGTTGCTATATGTAGCTATTTATTTTATAGTTTTAGTGAATTAAACACTTTATTTGTCTATGTAGTTTTATTAGTTTTAGAAATAATGGCAATAGCGTATATAGATAAAAAGGATAAGAATTTAACTTTGACAGAAATGATTCTTTGTGTAGTAGTTACTTTTGTTCTTCAGAATTCTATGGTTACCATTTTATATTTTATAACAGGTCTTACTAAAGAACTAAGATATATTCATTTATTACTATATGGGTTAAGC